>JAQTOL010000285.1 GCA_028748945.1 Paludibacter sp. | reverse complement strand
CGCCGTCCCGATAGCTATCGGGATACGCTGATATAGAGGATAAGAAATACGGATAAAAATTTACTTCGTAAATTGATTTAGGAGCAAAATCAAAAATGTTTACATTTTTATAATCCGTCCCGATAGCTATCGGGATAAATCAGTTTAAACTGCGAAAATCTGCGTTCTATTCCTTATTTGTTTCTTAGGAGTTGGTAGTTTATAGTTTATAGCATAACAGTCCCGATAACTATCGTGGAGGAAATACCAATCTAAAAATTAAATGAAACAAAAGAAATAAAAATAGCACGCGGATGGAACATGCCGGCTTGCCGGTATTAATTTCGATGGAGCGGATAAAATCCCGAATAGCTATATGCACAGTGTGCCAGTCTTTATTTGTTTCTTAAGAATAATAAACATAATCCACATAAAAAAGGCTGACCCGAAATAAATCAGATCAGCCTTTTTTATTCCCCCTTTAGGGGGTTAGGGGGTTTATTTATATCCCTGTTCGTGCACGCTGCTTACCGAACGTCCGGAAGGATCATTCAGGTTCTTGAATGCTTCGTCCCATTCCAGTGCAATCGGGGTGCTACAGGCAACCGATGGAACGGATGGTACGCATAATGAAGCGGCATCGGAAGGGAAGAAATCCGTAAAAATAGTCCGGTAATAATATTCTTCCTTGTTCATGGGTGGATTGATGGGGTAGGTTTCGTTGACCTTTGCCATCTGTTCGTCCGTCACCATTTCGGTGGTCAGGTCGCGCAACGAATCGATCCAGTTGTAACCCACGCCATCGGAGAATTGTTCTTTCTGACGCCAGGCAACACTTTCGGGTAAATACTCTTCAAAGGCTTTCCGGAGAATCCATTTTTCCATTTTTCCATTCAATCCGCACATCTTATCTTTGGGGTTCAGGCGCATGGCCACATCCATAAATTCTTTGTCCAAAAACGGAACACGTCCTTCGACTCCCCAAGAAGCCAATGATTTGTTGGCACGCAGGCAATCGTAGAGATGTAATTTATCCAGTTTGCGCACGGTTTCTTTGTGGAATTCCTCTGCATTCGGTGCTTTATGGAAATAGAGGTAACCGCCGAAAATTTCGTCGGCACCTTCGCCCGAAAGAACCATTTTTACACCCATCGATTTGATTACCCGGGATAATAAATACATGGGGGTACTGGCACGAATGGTGGTTACATCGTATGTTTCGACGTGGTAAATTACATCACGAACGGCATCCAGGCCTTCCTGAACCGTGAAATGAATCTCGTGGTGAATGGTTCCGATATGGTCGGCTACCTTGCGGGCAGCTATTAAATCGGGCGAACCTTCCAGTCCGACGGCGAAGGAGTGGAGTTGAGGCCACCAGGCTTCTTCTTTATTCCCCGATTCGATACGTTTTCCGGCAAGTCTTTTTGCTACCGCAGAAATAATGGAAGAATCCAGACCCCCTGACAGTAAAACACCATAAGGAACATCCGACATTAACTGACGTTCAACAGCTGCTTCCAACGCATCGCGTAATTCGTCAATGCTTGAAGGGTTATCTTTAACAGCGTCAAAATTCATCCAGTCGCGGCTGTAGCATTGAGTGGCCTTTCCATCGGGGCTATAATAATACTGACCGGGTAAGAACTCTTCAATTCTTTTACAGTAACCTTCAAGTGCCTTCAATTCGGAAGCGACATAATAACTACCAGCTTCGTCCCAACCCTGATAAAGCGGGATAATACCGATATGGTCACGACCAATCATAAATATATCTTTTTCAATATCGTACAGGGCAAAGGCAAAGATACCATTCAGGTCTTCCATGAAGTTGGGACCTTTTTCACGATATAAAGCCAAAATCACTTCACAATCCGATTTGGTCAGAAAATCATATTTTCCTTCAAACCGCTTCCTGATTTCCTGATGATTGTATATTTCACCGTTTACGGCCAGTACCAACTTCCCATCTTTACTAAAAAGCGGTTGTTTTCCCGATTCCGGATCAACAATAGATAATCTTTCGTGTGCCAGAATGGCTTTATTATCGGAAAAGATTCCCGACCAGTCCGGCCCGCGATGCCGGATACGTTTTGACATTTTCAATACCTGAGGCCTAAGAGTCTGAGCCGATTGTTTTAAATCAAATGCACATACAATTCCACACATTTTATCTTTAGTTTTAAAGTTTTGTTATTAGTTACTAGTTATTAGTTAATTAGTAAACTAGTTATTAGTTAATTAGTAAACTGGTTATTAGTTAATTAGTAAACTGGTTATTAGTTATTAGTTAATTAGTTATTAGTTATTAGTTATTAGTTATTAGTTATTAGTTGATTAGTTATTAGTTATTTGGTTTTTGTAGTTCTTATTGTTTTTGCAAAAACCCGATATATCCGTTTAATAATTTAATACAATTTTCATACTGTATTCGTAATAGGTTAAACTGTTGTTCTGTAATATAATTCTCATCCAAAGCACATATCAGATGATCAAGTGTTTCGGATAATGATCCGCGTGATTGACGACAGAATTGAATGTTTTCCTGAAAATGATAGCGTCCATGTCCTTATGCAATGTTGGCAGTTATAGATCGACTGGCTCTCATTAATTGATCGGTTAGTCTGTACTTTTCTTCAATCGGGAATAATCTGACTGTTTTAGAAATCTGTTTTCTATATTCCCGACAAGATTTCCAAACCTCCAGGGATTCAAAATTAGTAGCCATAATAGATTTTAATAAATGCGTTTATAAATTATATCACAATTAAAAAAACAATATTACTTCAATAAACTAATCACCCAATTACCTAATTACCTACCCGATAGCTATCGGGATAACCAATTACCTAATCACCTAATTACCTAATTTCCTAATTAACCAATCTCCAATAAACTAATTACCTAATAAACCAATTACCTAATTAACTAATCAACTAATCAACCAATCACTAATTAACTAATTAACGAATGATGAATATCTTCGGCAACTTTCCGTCCCAGTGCAATGGCGCGAACAACCAGACTGGCTCCGATAGCAGCATCACCGGTAGCAAATACTTTGGTCACATTGCTTTTGCTTTCTTTATCGACAGCCACATTGCCGCGTGCATCATAATTTACAGCCAGTTCGTCGAGCAAGCCATCGTGTATCGGATGGATAAAACCCAGAGCCAGAAGTACCAAATCGGCTTTAATGACTTCGGTTTTTCCGGTAGGTTTCATGCTTATACGTCCGTTTTCTTTGATCCATTCCACTTCTTCCACCAGTACTTCGGTCACTTTTCCGTTTTCGCCGGTAAACTTGTTGGTATTTAAACTCCATTTACGTTCGCAGCCTTCGAGATGTGAACTGGTGGTTTTAAGTATTGTCGGATAAAACGGCCAGGGAGTCTCCGGATTTTTACCAACCGGCGGTTCGGGCATAATTTCAATTTGAGTGACTTTGACAGCCCCCTGACGAATGGAAGTTCCCACGCAATCAGAACCGGTATCTCCACCTCCGATAACAAGTACATGCTTTCCTTTGGCAGATATAATATCTTTATCCAAAACAGGTTCACCCATTATGAGTTGGTTTTGCTGACCCAGAAAATCCATGGCAAAATAAATACCATTCAAATCACGACCTTCGGGATTTATATCGCGCGGTTGACCGGCACCGACAGCTATACATACGGCATCGAATTTTTTCATGACTTCTTTCCCTGAAATGTCTTTCCCAATCGCGGTATTCGGTTGGAATATAATTCCTTCTTCTTCCAATAAGGCCAGACGACGGTCAATAACGTTTTTATTCAGTTTAAAATTTGGAATACCGTAACGCATCAAACCGCCCAGGGCATTGTCTTTTTCAAATATGGTGACGGTATGTCCCTTCCGGTTCAATTGTTGTGCTGCAGCCAGACCGGCAGGTCCCGAACCAATTACTGCTATTTTCTTTCCCGTCCGTGTCTTAGGGGGTTGGGCTTTGATCATTCCCTCTATGAAAGCCACTTCTGTAACGGCCGCTTCGTTTTCGCGTATAGTCACCGGTGCATCATGCAAAGCCAGTACACATGATTTTTCACAGGGTGCAGGACAGATACGACCCGTAAAGTCCGGAAAGTTATTTGTTTCGTGTAAATTTTCTACCGCTTCTTTCCATTGTCCTTTGTAAATAAGGTCTTGCCATTCGGGCATTTTATTGCCAAGCGGACAACCCCAGTGACAAAAAGGAATACCGCAGTCCATACAACGTGAAGCCTGAAGTTTTCTGTCTTCACGATTCAAAGTCTGTTCTACTTCTCCGAAGTCTGATACACGCTCGAAAACCGGTCTGTAACCTGCGTCTTTACGTGCTATAGTTATAAATGCTTTTGGATTTCCCATATTTTAATTTGCTCCTCTGAATCTCTCCGATAGGGAAGACTTTTTGGCAGCATATAAATTGTTTGTACTAATTTTATTGTTTATTTTCCTTATTCCCTAATCAACAAATCAACTAATTAATAATCGCGTTCGACCTGTGCAATTTTCCGGTTGATCGCTTCAATTTTTTCTTCCTGCAAAACTTTCTTGTATTCAATCGGAACTATTTTTTTGAATTTATCCACATATAGGTTCCAGTTGTCCAGAATCTGTTTGGCAAGCGTACTTTTAGTATATTTATAATGGCTGGAAATTAATCCGTGTAATTCTTTATTGTCCATGCTGTCTTCAATGAGCGAAAGTTCAACCATTTCCATGTTACAGAAAAAATCAAAATTGTTTTCTTCGTCCAATACATAAGCTACACCACCACTCATACCGGCGGCAAAATTTCGTCCGGTTGGCCCGAGTACGACTGTCCGTCCTCCGGTCATATATTCGCAACAGTGATCACCTGCACCTTCAACAACGGCAATTGCACCTGAATTTCTCACACAGAAACGCTCACCTACAACACCATTGATATAAA
>JAQTOL010000284.1 GCA_028748945.1 Paludibacter sp. | reverse complement strand
ATCAACTGCATATTCCCAACCTGATTCCCGCCAAGTAATTCCATTGGATTCAGGAAAAAACCAAGCTGAGCCGTGGGATCAGGCAAAGCCCCAACTTGCGGCACTTTTTCGAGTGCCGCTGAATATTCGAGGTATTTTGCCTGCAAACCGGGATTGTTTTTTCCTGCCATTTCCAGATAAACCGACAACGAATCCTGTGCCTGAATAACATTGCCAGGTAATAAGAATAATAGGATTGTAAAATATCTTCCGATTGAAAATAAGTTGAACGTTAAACTATTAACTATAAACTTTAAACTATAAACTATAAACTTTTTACTATTCATTTTCTTCCTCCTTTCCTTCGCTTATTGATTGAGCAGCCAATTGTTTTTGTTCTTTTTTAATTTCACCTTCACGCCAGATACATTGCAGAACAGGGACTACAAACATGGTCATAATCTGAATAATCATACCTCCAAAAGTAGGAATAGCCATTGGCACCATAATATCGGCCCCCTTTCCAGTTGAAGTCAATACCGGCAGCAAAGCAATAATGGCCACGGCAGCCGTCATCATAGCCGGACGAACTCTTTTTTTACCGGCCATGATGACTGCTTCGCGAACAGCCAGTACGGTTTTCGGTTTTTCCTGTTCGAATACCTGATGAATATAGGTTCCCATGATCACCCCATCATTGGTAGAAATACCAAACAAAGCAATAAAACCGACCCATACCGCCACACTTAAATTGATGGTATGCATCTGAAATAAATCGCGCATATTCGTTCCGGCAAGCGAAAAGTTCATAAACCAGGGCTGTCCATACAGCCAAATCATGATAAAACCTCCGGCAAAAGCCACAAACACACCTGAAAAGTGAATGGATGATGCGGTAAAGGTTTTAAACTGAAAGAAAAGCAACATAAATACCAGCACCAGACTGATAGGCATCACAATGGCCAATCGTTTGGTAGCTCTTACTTGTTGTTCATAATTTCCGGCAAATTTATACGAAACACCGGCGGGCAATTTCAACTCACCCGATTCCAGTTTTGCCTTTATAAAAGCATCCGCTTTATCAACTACATCCACTTCGGCTTTTCCTTGTTGTTTATCAAAAATGACATAGCCTGTCAGGAATGTATTTTCACTGCGGATCATTTGCGGACCCTTGCTGTAATGCAGATTGGCTAATTCGCCCAACGGAACCTGCACACCCGTCATCGAAGGAATCAAAATCTTCTTCAAATCTTCGGGCGTGGTCCGCAATTCGCGCGGATAGCGCAGCCGCACCGGAAAACGTTCACGGCCTTCAACCGTTGTAGTCAACGTCATTCCTCCCACAGCCGCCTGAAGGACATTCTGAACATCGCTTATGGTCATTCCATAACGGGCAATGGCCGACCTGTTCAACTTTATTTCGATGTAGGGAGCTCCCACCGACCGATCATAGAAAACAGACGAAGGAATTACGTCGGGAGCATCTTTCAACAAGCGTTCAAAATCGAGCCCGGCTTTTTCAATGGTTTCCAGATCAGGCCCGTAAATCTTCAGACCCATGGGTGCCCGCATCCCGGTGGAAAGCATTACCAACCTTGCTTCGATAGGCTGAAGCTTTGGTGCTGAAGTCAGTCCAGGCAAATCGGTGACTTTTACAATTTCATTCCAGATATCTTTCGGCTTTTTTATTTCGGGTCGCCACTGGCGGAAATAATCCCCGTTCTTATCCGGAATCAGCAGTTTTGTGTCCAGATCCTTTAATTTGTCTTTTTTTGGATTAAATGTTTTTCCGTCGGACAAATTGAAGTTGCCATCCTTATCCGTTTTAAACTGCATCCGGTGTCCATCTACATCCAGCACATATTCCGGTTTATAATTAATCGTATTTTCAAACATCTGAACCGGAGCCGGATCGAGGGCCGAATTGACTCTTCCCCATTTACCAACGGCAACTTCTACTTCAGGAATGGATGACAATCTTTTATCCAGCGTTTTAATGTATTCCATGCTTTGCTCAACACCTGCATGTGGCATACTGGTAGGCATCAACAAAAATGATCCTTCGTCGAGCGAAGGCATAAATTCCTTACCAATTCCCGGGAAAGTATTGGAAACAGCTTGCCACAGACTTGTTTGCCTGATATTTAAACCGGTAATATCCACACCGGAAGCAATAAAGCCGAATATTTTATTAAAACCAAGCCAGATAGTAATTCCAAACAATACAGTAAAGATCGGCAGTCCGAGAAATTTCCATTTATTCTGTAAACACCATCGCAAAACCGGTTCGTAGAAATGCAGCATAAGCATCAGAAGTGAAATCACAAAGCCCACAATACCTGCTACAAAAATGAAATTTACAACAAAAGGATTGTGTGCTCCAAGCGGTAACCACTCGCGTGAAAGGTAGTATAAAGCAACCAATACCGTAATTCCGATATTGATCAGATTTATATTGTTCTTTTTGTTTTCCGGCCAGCGGTATGCAAAAAGATTATTTAGCCCTATCAAACACAAAGCCAATGCCGGCCAGGTTCCCCAGACAATTGTAAAGAAAAGTCCCGCAACTATAAGCGAAGAATTCCAAATTCTGCTGATTCTGCGTTTGTCCAAATGTATTGAAAAAACGACGTGCGCCAGCATGGGCAACACTACAATTCCCAGTAAAAAGGATGAAATCAAAGCAAACGATTTGGTATATGCCAGCGGTTGGAACAATTTACCTTCCGCTGCCTGCATGGCAAAAACGGGTAAAAAGCTCACGATAGTGGTTGACAAGGCCGTGATAACAGCTGATGAAACTTCGATGGTAGCATCATAAATTACGTTTTTCAAAGCCAATCCCCTGACATCTTTGTTTTCGGGCATTTCCAGGTGCCGGACTATATTCTCGACAAAGATAATCCCCACATCCACCATTACCCCGATGGCAATGGCAATACCCGATAAGGCTACAATATTGGCTTCAACACCGGTCAACTTCATGACAATAAAAGTCATTAACACCGCAACCGGTAGTAAGCCGGAGATGATAATGGAAGCTCTCAGGTTGAAAACCAATATTATAATCACAATTATACTGATCAGGATTTCGTGCGAAAGTGCCGATTCAAGCGTTCCTATTGTTTCCTGAATCAGACCGGTTCGATCGTAAAACGGAACTACGGTTACTTTTGAAACCGTTCCGTCAGCCAGCGTCTTGCTCGGCAAACCGGGTGCAAGTTCTTTTATCTTTGCCTTGACATTATTAATCACTTCCATGGGATTCGAGCCGTAACGGGCAACAACTACCCCACCGGCAGCTTCCGCTCCGCTTTTGTCCAAACCACCCCGCCGTGTTGCCGGACCAAAAGAAACACGGGCCACATCGCCCACACGAACAGGCACATTGTTACGAACGGCAATAACCGCTTGTTTTAAATCATCCAGATTTTTCAGGTAACCCAGTCCGCGAATTACATATTCAACTTTGTTCAGTTCGATCGTTTCGGCTCCGATATCCAGGTTGCTTTTTTTCACAGCCTGCATCACATCCATCACATTCACTCCCGAAGCTTTCATGGCATCAGGGTTGAGATCAACCTGATATTCCTTCACAAAACCACCGACAGAAGCCACTTCGGAAACACCTTCGGCAGTTGCCAATGAATACTTCACGTAATAATCCTGAATCGTACGAAGTTCTTGCGGATCCCAACCGCCTGTGGGTTTCCCTGTTTTCGGATCACGACCTTCCAGCGTATACCAGAATACCTGTCCCAAAGCGGTAGCATCCGGTCCCAGTGACGGTTGAACACCTTCGGGCAAAGTTCCAGCAGGTAATGAATTTAATTTTTCGAGAATCCGCGAACGGCTCCAGTAGAATTCCACATTATCGTTGAAAATAAGGTAGATAAACGACATACCGAACATGGAAGTACTTCGGATGGTTTTTACACCCGGAACTCCCAGCAAGGCCGAAGTCAGCGGATAACTAATCTGATCCTCAATGTCGCGGGGTGAACGCCCCATCCATTCGGTGGCAACAATTTGCTGATTATCGCCGATATCCGGAATGGCATCCACGGGAACAGGATTCCGTGGCAGAAAATTGACATGCCAGTCGAAAGGTGCCGTAGTGTTTCCCCAACCGATTATAACCAACAAAAACAAAGTCGTTATCAACCGGTTATCGAGAAAGTATTTTATTAGTTTGTTGAACATATGACCTCTACCCCCTAAAGGGGAATTAAAGAACCCCTACCCCCTGAAGGGGAATTAAGCTACTTTCGTATCTTAATACCCATCAGTTTCAGAAATTCATGTTTATAAGATGATTTTAATATAAAAATGACTGGTTACCCCCTTTAGGGGGCTGGGGGTCATCTGTATTTACAACAGCCCGGCAGACTTGCATAAACTTTATCGTTTGCCTTGTATTTTTGAGTATCATGACCGACTGCGGCAATTTTCTTTTGCACATCATCGGTTTTTACTTTCGATGGATTGTAAACCAGGGTAAGCATTTTGGTTTTCATGTTCCAGTCGGTTCTCGTTACGCCTTCCACTTTTGCCGCTTTTTCGATACGTGCTTTACACGATTCGCAGTTTCCCGAGACTTTGATTTGTTCTGTTTTTACAGTGACAGCCTTTGCGTTAGTATTTGTTTGTGCTGAAGCGGTTACACTGAGGGTTACAGCCAATACGGCTGCTAAAAAATATTTCAGAGTTTTCATTTTGATGTAATTTTAGACCCCAAACCCCTAAAGGGGCTTAAGACCTTGATTTGAATGATTTATTTAGATAAATAATATACGAAAAAGAGGCATTTCACTTAAGAAACACTTCTAAAATTCACATAACCCCCTTTAGGGGGTTGGGGGTCAAATCAAATACGGAATACGCAAATGTCGGGAAGGCTCACAGCACTGGCAATAGAGTTGCCGGGCGGCTGGACATTTGT
>JAQTOL010000283.1 GCA_028748945.1 Paludibacter sp. | reverse complement strand
CAAACCGGCAAATTGATTGATGGCCTGCATCAAAGTATAATCCGCAGACAATGTCCAGTATTGTTGGAAATAATCAGCAGAGAAATCAATGCCATAAGCTTTTCCATTTCCCTGAGTGACAACTTCATTTGCATTTTTATTCAGATCCTGTTTATAAAACCACACAGTCATTGCATCGAAACCATCCCTGAATTCCACTATATTTTGCATAGATTTGTACCATGCTTCGGCTTTTACAGAGAAATTATTCTTGTTCCACTTAAAATCTTTTGCAGCACCCAGTGAAAAATTCCAGGAACTTTCGGGAATCAAAAATTCGCCGGAAGGCAAAAACATCTCGAAAGTAAAACCCAAACCTGAATTTGCAACCCGATGTATCGGTTGGGTCATTCGACCGATGGATGCGCTTAGCGAAAAATGATGATCCAGCAGACCGAAATAATTTATTCTCGGTTCAATGTTCGTGAATACCTTGTCCACATTTCCAACGGAACTGATTCTCAATCCTGCTGTCAGGTGATGGTTTTTGACGGGCTGGTATTCCGTTTCGGCAAACAGGATTCCTTCTGTTTGACGGATCAGTGTAGTTGTTTCAATGGAACTGCTGCTGGTATCAGTCCGATTGATTTGAACCGGAGAAAACCCAAATGATTTGACCGATCCGCCGCTTATCAGTTTTAGTTTATCCGACAACTGAAGGCTGAGTTTATCTTCAAGACCCAGGGAACGAATGCCGGTAAGCATTTGATCAATTTGTTTAAAATTATCAATCAATCCGCTATTTGATTGACCGAAATCAAACACATAACTGTCAGCATAAAAAAATAAATGGTTTTCTGTTTTACCGGATAATATTCGATACCAATTGAGACCAATATTTTGTTGTCGGTTATCTATCCATGAATCATTGCGGATATCATACTCCAGCGTTGTTACATCCATGCCATCGCTGTTATTGAACCAGGTAAGTTTCAACTTGTCTCTGGGAGATAATTTCCATAGCAAACCAGCATTTATGTCCTTAAAATTGAAATTAAGTCTGGAAGTGTTTTCTCCACCAAACAAAGAAATTAGATTAAGCAAACTATAATTGGAAAGCCGTCCGGCAATCGTCACAGCGAGCTTGTCTTTCACTATCGGTATATTTAATGCCAGCTTACTTGTAAGCAAACTGATATCGATTTCTCCTGAAAATTTATGCAGATTGGCATCTGCTGTCAAGACGTTGACAACGGAAGATATTTTGCCTCCGAATTCGGTAGGGAAAGCCGATTTATAAAGTTTAGCCGAGCGAACAATAAGTGGATTATAGGCTGACACCATGCCAAAGAAATGTTCGGTGGAATATAGCGGAATGCCATCCAGCAAATAAAGGTTCTGACCGTGCATTCCACCTCGCACCTGCATGTCGGCGGCACCTTCGCTACTTGAAGTAACACCGGCGGTCAGGCTAAAAGCTTTTAATATATCCCGTTCTCCTATCATTGCCGGAAGCATAGCCAAAGTATGATTGTCAATTTGCTTCATACCGGCAGGTTGTTCCGAAACCAGTACCGGCGCCAGTACTTCCACTTCCTGTATATATTGTGAATTAAACGGAGAGTGAAGAATTATGATCAGAGTAGTGTCTGATTTCAAATTGAAAGAAACTACTTTTTTATCAAACGGGTAATAATCGAACACAAAGGAATAACTCCCGGTTGGTAATTCGAACAGAAAACCGCCTTCCCGCCCCGCATTGACCGTTTTTTTCATGGGCATTATCGTGATGGGAATTCTCTTAATACCTGTCTGTGTTCGTTCGTTAATAATCTTTCCCCGAACTTTATAACGCCTTTGATAGGCCTGACCGTTAAGTGTTAAATTACAAACACTAAACAATAACAGGATGAGAACCGATTTACAGGTATGTCGAATGTTATTCATACTGTTTAGTTATCGTAACCAATCGGCTGTCCGTACTAAAACTGCCAAAAAGCCCCATTCCGTTTTCAATATTAGAATAAGATGGAAGTACACCTCCAAAAACACTTGTTATGGCAGTTATAAAATCATCATCGAAACTTTGGCTGTAATTAATCTCTTCGGCGAACCGTAACTTTTTCAAATTCGGATCTACAGTTATTAAATTAAGCGTAAAAGCTGAATCATCTGTAGATATATAAAATTCATTGTTTTTATAGAACCCGGAATTTATAGAACTTAAATTTCCGATTTCTTTCGAAAATGCGCTTAGATAAATACCACAATCCTTGTTTTGTGGCATGCTGAAGTTGACACTTAAGGTTCCTGATTTGGTTCTTGATGATTGCCCGTTTATTGAATTAGCAAAATGGCCGCTAACAGGAACTACGCAAGAAGCTTCAATAATCTTAGCTCCGTTTTCCGGTACAGTCGTTTGAGCATGCAGGGTATTCTCATTCAGTTCTATTCGCAGATAATAGGTTTTTCCCTTTTCAACCTGCAACAAATGATTTTTATCTGTATATTCAGAAGTATCTGCAGCAGTCAGCTGCATTTCCACCCATGCACTGTCCGGTCCGCAGATATAAACCCGTGCTTCGGGGTATGGAATTTTATTGACTGTATCCTTTACGAAATTACTTTTGCCCAAATACAGTTCCACCCGATGTTCGGGTGAAATGACAGCATATACCATTGGTACCGATGCAGAACCCCATGCCGTTTCTACCACTTCGTAACGCGCACAACCGGAAAAGAAAAGGAAGAAAAGAGACAGAATTTCAACGTTAGATTTTCTCATTACAATGCATAACAGGCTTTTAATCGCAGATAAGGAACCGCATCGAAGGTTTGAAAATCACGGAGTGAAAGACCCATTCCTGCGGCAGTTTCCAAAAGTATTCGGTTCGATAGAGATAAACGGTAACCTATTGAAGGTGCCAGTAAGGGGGTAGCACTCATAAAATTACTACTGAATATTTCCAGGGGCAATCCAATAAACCAACCTTTGTTGATCTGGCTGTTTTTATTCGAAAGATAGCATCGTCCTTCTGCAGAGATGGAAATTTGAATTCCGTAAGTCCGGTTAGTATTCAGAGGTCCGATTTCATAAGTCGAATTGATGATATTTCCACCCAGTATCAGGCTGGTATGATGGCTAAATCCGAATTCATTCAGAAACCCCACACTCACAAATCCTGTATTATAGCTTGTGCCATGCGAAATACCAACACCTAATGATATTGCCTGCAGATTGTTGTTGGAAGTTGAACCGGCTAATTCAGCTTTTTGTTGAGCAGTTGAAGAAAAAGAACACACGAAAAATACAGTAAATGCCATCAGGAAAGTTCTCATACGATTAATTTTTAAAGATTCTGTTCCGTTTTTATAAGTATCATTCAGAGTAATATGGATTGCTCAGATAATTAAATTAAGAACGCTATTAAAAATTAATTATTGTACAAAGAACTTTTTATTTCAAAACTTCACCGACCATGTAAACGATGGCAATATAGGAAACATAGACATGGACTTCAATATCGGCATATAATTACCATCGGTTTTCTTTTCTGTTGTGATAAAATACAAATATGGATTTACACGGTTGTATACATTATAAATTCCTAATGAAATGGAACCATTATACTTTTTAAATGCTTTGTAATTATGGGTAAAAGAGATATCTAATTTATGAAAAGCTTTGGTTCTGTAATTGTTTCGTTCCGTTTCCACTACCTGAAAATATGGATTTGTATTATCTAGCTCGCCGGTTACAGGATTAAACGTTGGGTAGGCAAAAATATGAGTTGGAACAGTGATTGGTTTTCCCGAACGATATTGCCAGGTGGCTGACATAATCCAGGAAGGCGAAAGTTTCAATTCTCCGGTAATGGACAGTGAATGCCGGATATCAGTGGATGCGGCAAAGGGTCGTCCGTCGTTCAATTCGTCAAACTGATTGGTAGCCTGCATCAAGGTATAATCAGCCGTGAGGGACCAGTATTTCCGCGACCAGTCAGCTGATATATCTATACCGTAAGCTCTTCCGTTTCCTTGTGTTACTATGCTGTTTGCACCTTCCGAAAAACCAATTTTATAGAGCATACTGGTTAGCACATCATAACCATCCTGAAAATCCACAATGTTTTTCATCGATTTATACCACGCATCCGCTTTCATCGAAAATTTATTTTTATTCCACGAATAATCTTTGGCAGCACCTAATGAAAAGTTCCACGAAGTTTCGGGCAATAATTCCGCACTTGATGGCAAAAACATTTCAAACGGAATTCCCAAGCCGGGGTTTGCTACCCTATGAATCGGTTGAGTCATACGTCCAATGGATGCACTTACCGCAAAATCTTTAGCAAAAATACCATGATAACCGATACGGGGTTCTAAATTGGTAAACATTTTATCCTGATTACCAATCGTGTTTATCCGTAATCCGGTCGTCAATTGCTGTTTATTGGCAAGTTGATATTCCGTTTCGGCAAATAGAACGGCTTCGGTTTGACGAATTTGGACGGACGATTGAATGCGGGTAGTGGTAGTATCGCTTTGACTAATCTGAACGGGAGAGAATCCGTAAAGTTTTACGGAACCTCCACTTGTCAACTTTAATTTATCCAATATTTTCAGATGATATTTATCTTCTAGTCCTGCAGATTTGATCCCGGTGAGAATTTGTGTAACTTCTTAAAAATTGGTATTTATTCCAATACTGGAAGTGCCAAAATCAAAACCATACTGATCTACATAACCCAATAAGTGGTTGTCAGCAACTTCTGAAATAGTGCGGTACCAGTTCAAACCCAGATCTTGCTGCTTATTATCCATCCAGTTTGTAGAAATCGAGTAATAATCAGGTTGAGTAACATCAATCCCATCACTGTTGTTAAACCATGTCAGTTTTAATTTATCCTTATCGGATATTTTCCAATAAAGATTAGCGTTTATATCGCCAAAATGTAACTTCATTTTG
>JAQTOL010000282.1 GCA_028748945.1 Paludibacter sp. | reverse complement strand
CCTTGTTGTCTTTTACACTCCCTTTTACTGTTACTGTTTGAGCCATGATCAAAACAGGAAACAATAATATTAAGCATAGAAAACTAATTTGTTTTTTTAAATTTGTGCTTTTCATACATAGATTATTAATTCATTGTTTAATATTTAAATTAATTTTGTTTTTAGATAGATTATTCTTTTTCTTTCTTCATTAATTTTCTTTTTTTTTTAGTTTAATATTTAACTCTACAAATATAAAACTTTTATTTTCGTTTGTTTGTGTGACAGAGTACAAGAATTTTTCTGCTGGTTACATTTGTTTTAAATTTATAACAAATTCTTTTCCATTGGTAATATTTCAGTAATATCTATAAAAAAAGAGACAGGATTTAAAAACCCTGCCTCATTTTATCTCATTTGAAATTTCAATCAAGATTCAGTTTCTTTTGATTTATGAAAATTGTTTTGGGCAAATTCTTTGGGTGACATGCCATAAAATTCTTTGAAAGAATTTGAGAAATGTGACAAATTAGAAAACCCCAGGGCATATCCAACTTCTGAAATAGTTAATTTTTGGCCCCGAAGCAATTCCGCCGCTTGTTTGAGTCGTATGGTTCTAATGTAATCTCTGGCTGATTGATTCGTGAGTTCCTTAAGCTTCCGGTGCATGTGTACACGACTCATGCCGACTCCATCGGCCAGCATTTCTACATTCAAATCGGAACTGTCGATGTTTGCGTTGATTATTTTGATGATTTTCTCCAATAAAATTTGGTCAGATGATTTTAGTACAACTTGCTTTATCAATCCCTGATTTTCTTCATTCTCTGATGGTCTGTATTCCAGTCTTTCCCGATTCCCAATAATATTGCCAACTCTTTTTTTAAGTAACTCCACGTTGAAAGGTTTAGCTACATAAGCATCGGCACCAATATCGAAACCTTCTGCTTTGTCTTCATCACGCGACTTGGCCGTGAGCAAAATAATCGGAATATGATTGATGTTGATATTTGCTTTCAATTTTTTACACAAGGTAATTCCATCCATCTCGGGCATCATAACATCGCTGATAACCAAATCAGGTTTTTCTTTGAGTATAAAATCCAGTGCTTCTTTGCCGTTCACACATTCGCTGATATGGTAGGTATCGGCAAGTTCATTACGCAGATAATGACGGATTTCATCTTCATCCTCCACAATTAGCACTCTGTATTTGGTTTTTGGCTTGGTTTTATTGACTTCCAAATAGGTTTCGGTATCAGGTATGAAATCTTTTACACGTTCTACACGAGCTGACAAAGGCAGCTCATCACTCACTTCCCGCTCTGAAGGAATAAGATGCGCATCGCCTAATGGTAAGCGGACGATAAACTCACTGCCATGCCCTTCTGCTTTATTCCGGGCAAAAACTTCACCATGCATCAACTCAACCAGATTTTTAGATAAATGCAACCCTATACCCGTACCAAAGTTCACCTCGGTGTGAGAGTTATTGATTTGATAAAAACGTTCAAATATCTTTTCAATTTTATCTTCCTCCAACCCAATGCCGTTATCGGAAACAATAATCTCGAAATAGTGTTCCAGGGCATTATTTGCCGATTCATTTTCTCCGGTTTTCAAACTAACGATAATCTCCCCCTTTTCAGGTGTAAACTTAAAGGCATTCGAAAGAATATTTACCAGCACCTTGTCGAAGTTATTTACATCAATCCATGCTTTCAGTTCAGACATTGAGTGATCAAATACAAAATTTATTTCACGCTTCTTCGCCTGATAATCGAAAGTAGTCATTAGGTCATCAATAAAGCCAACTAAATCCGTTTCGCTCATTTTTACAAACATCTGACCCTTATCAATTTTACGGATATCAAGCAATTGGTTGATCAGGCGAAGAATACGTTGTGCATTACGGTACATCAACTGGTAAACTGCCTGTTTATCGGTATCTTTATTTTCCGCTAAAAGTTTTTCAAGCGGACTGATAATCAAACTCATCGGAGTACGAATTTCGTGAGATATGTTGATGAAAAACTGAAGTTTACCTTCGTTTATCTGTTCCATGTGTTCACGGCGCATCATTTCCTGTCTATGATTGAGTCTCTCAATTGCCACCCGGAATACCAACCAACTCAGAAAGAGGAACAACGCAAAATAAATAATTTTAGCAAGCAAACTCAGATACCAGGGTGGATAGATAATGATTCCAATTTCTTTTTCATCCGATTCCTGATTGTTTACACAAGCTTTGATTCTTAGTTTATAATGACCATAATTCAGGTTGGTGAAGCTGATACGGTTTATACCTTTTTCAGTGGTTATCCATTGTTCGTTAAGACCTTCCAATCGATAACGAAAATAAACACTTTCAGACCTTCCGAAGTCAAAGGTGGAAAATTCGAGTGAGAACATATTATCTTTGTAACTCAGATGAATTTTATCAACATCGTTTATAAAGCGGTCAATAATTTCATGACTACCCGACTTCATGCCTTTAACCACCTTCTTCTCAAATACATATAAACCAGTAAGATACAATCTTACTGCTGCTCGTTTATCAGCTATATGTGATGGATAAAAGGAGCTGACTCCGGAAACACCTCCAAAAATAATTTCACCCTCAGGTGTCAAATATGCTGCTCCGGTTGAAAATTCGTTTCCCTGCAAACCATCGTATGCGTAGTAGTTTGAGAACTTATTAGTATCGGGAGAGTATTTGGAAATACCGTTGTGTGTGCTTATCCACAGATTCCCTTTTTCATCTTCCAGAATCCCGCAAATAGCATTTCCAGCTAAACCGTCTTTAGTTGTATAGTGTACTGACTTCCCTGTTTTTGGATCGTAACAGGCAAGACCTTCGGTAGTTCCAAACCACATTTTTCCATGGTGGTCCTTAGTAATTGCAAACACTATGTTTCCGGGCAAAATTCCTTTCTGAGTACGAAATGTGCTGATCTGGTTATTCCGTAAATCGATACTGCTTACACCACCATAAGTACCAATCCACATAATATCTCCATATCGTTTAACACAATTCACCCAATTATTGGCAATACCGGAAGAATCTTCTTCGTGAAACAGATATTGTGTAACATATTTAGATGAATTAGTATCAAAAATCTGGACACCTGCTCCGTTTGTTCCTACCCAAATGCGGTTCTTTGAATCTCGGGCAATGCTCATGGCCTTGTTACTCGAAGTATTATTATACAACTCAAGTGAATTATTGGCACACCTGATGCTTTTTCCCGTGCGCTTATCAAACTTCATTAAGCCATCTAAATACGAAGCCAACCAAAGTGTATTTTTATCTCCTTCCAGAATGGACATAATCGTGTTGGACACACCGTTCACATTACTTTTTAACTCAAAATGGTGTACGGAATTTCTGTCAAGTCCATATATTCCATCATTATCAGTTCCCACCCACAATATTCCTCCAGCATCACGAAGAACCGACATAACACAATTGGAACCGATCACGTTTTGATAATACGATTTCATTCCCCAATAATTAAACTTATTCGGGTGGTTGGGCGACAAAAAAACTCCTTTTTGAAAAAGTCCCACCCACAAGTTACCTACACGGTCCTGGCATAGTGCATGAATTTTGGTACGTGAAAAATCAAACATGGCCGACAAAATTTGAAAATCTTCCAGTCGCCCTGTGGATTTGTTGAGGTATTTGATACCACGTCCGTCAGTTCCTACCAGCAGACGATTGTTGCTGTCAAATAACAGACTTTTTACAGGTAATGTAATGGCTGGATTGGCATAAAGTACATGATCGAACTTACCTTCAGCAGGATTATAGCGGAATAAACCACCAGTGAGCGTACCAACAAAAATATTGCCTTTGTTATCTTCGCAAATGGAAGAAATCTGATTGCTTCCAATGCCGTTTGGAGCTTTGAAATTCCTGATTTCTCCGGATTGCGGATTGTACAGGTTTAGACCTTGATTTTCGGACGCGATCCAGATTTTTCCGGACTTGTCCTGATACAAAGTAACAAGATAGCGGCTGCATAAACGTGGGAAAAGATTTTCATCAACTTTAAATGTTTTGCAATTGTCGTCTGAACGAATAATACCTCCACCCGAAGTAGACATCCAAATTTCACCGCTTTTAGTTTCAATAATGGAGGTAATATGAGGAGTAACAAGCTGATTTCGAAAATAAATTGGTACTTCGGTAAAGCTATCTTCGGCCCGGTTGTAAAGCATTAGTCCATTGATACAGCCCACCCAAAAACGCCCCCTGCTATCTTCGAAAAGAGAACGTACATAATTGTTTTTTAGCGACGCTTTATCGTTATTTCGGGTATGGTATATTGTGAAGCGTATCCCATCGAACTTGTTCAGTCCGTCTTCGGTAGCAATCCAAATGTAGTTGCGACTATCCTGATATATTGAGTTGATTAAGCTGTTTGAGAGTACATTATCTGTCGAATAAAATGTTCCGGTCTGTGCTTCTACCGAGATCCATGAGAATAAAAATAGGAATAATGAAATGAGTAATGTGATTTTTCTCATTGAATTGTGATTTAATTCATTTCTTAAAACTACAAAAATAAGTTTTTTTGTATAGCTATGCATTATAATGACAATAAATATGTGTTAAATCAAATATTTGGCATGGAGAGTGTTACCCATTACAAAACTTTTGTAACGAAAATATATTTTGTAGCAATAAATATTAAGTTGATTAACTATTAGTGACAATTATCCAGAGTTCTCTTGTGATAAAGAAGCTCATCGATAATCAAGTGAGTACCCATTTTCTGTTTAAAGGGCATGAATTCTGGATTGCATTTTTCTGCTTTCCAATCTAAGAAATTGCAACTTGTAAAGCAGGTCAATGTAAATATCAGGTGGAGCAAAATTATTATGCAAAAAGATTAGCAAGCCTAAAGATAAAGAATGGTATATCTCTTACCCCTCTAAACTGAGATCTAAAAGCTTTTATTTTAGCATTAAAAG
>JAQTOL010000281.1 GCA_028748945.1 Paludibacter sp. | reverse complement strand
CCAATGCTGTAGCTGCCTTGGGCGTAAGTCTGAAAGAAGCTACTGTGGATTGCGGGATAGACATTATGAGTTTTGGCGGAACTAAAAACGGTTTGATGATCGGAGAAGCGGTCTTGATATTTAATGAAGAACTCGCTGAAAATGCCCCCTATTTTCAAAAACAATCAGCCCAGCTTTTCTCAAAAAACAGGTTTATTGCCGCTCAATTTACGGCCTTACTGACTAATCATTTATGGCAAAGAATGGCTACACACGCTAATAGTATGGCACAGTTACTGGCCAATGAAATGAAGGCAATACCGGGCGTTACTATTACCCGTAAAGTTCAGGCAAATGCTGTTTTTGCAATTATTCCGACCCCTGCTATTGAACCTTTACAAAAACAATTTCCATTCTATGTCTGGGACGAACTAACACACGAACTACGATGGATGTGTTCATTTGATACAACCGAAGAGGAAATCATTAGCTTTGCGACGACACTGAGAAATCTAATCTAAAAACAAAAGACACCTTTTTTGGGTGTCTTTTGTCTTTAAGTTTAATTTGATCTTAATCTTTTTCAACATAGGCCAATACCTGACCTTTGGTTACCAAAGCTCCCTGTTTCTTTTCAATACCTACAATTCGTCCATTACAAAAGCTTGAAACTAATTCCAAACCGTATTTTGTTTGAATAGTACATAAAGTATCATTTTCTTTCACATGTTTACCGTGTACAGGTTCCTGAGAATGTTCATTAAAATCGACTTCCCACAAAATTCGTCCGCTAACCGATGATACAACAGGTTCTGCATTTGGATATTTTAATGCCCGGATATCCGGAATTTCAAAGTTATGGCAGTTACATTTTTCAATAATGGCTTTTTCCAGTTCCAGTTCAAATCTTTTCTTTGCTTCACCAGACCTGAATTCACGGTATTGTTTTTCGTGCATGGCGAATTCGAATAATTCTTCATCATCAGAACCTCTGTCCCACCCGTTTTCTTTCATTTCTTCGATAAAACGAGGCAAATCATTCGGATAATTATCCTGCGGATTTCCTTCGAAAAATTCCAGTTTATTTTTCTTTGCTAATTCAAGTATTTCATTATCAAGTTTTCCTGGTAATTTTCCGGCTTTTCCAAGAATCATATCCCATGAATTTTTATCTATCATTCCCCAACGATGCTGTCCTTTTACTAAAAACATGACGTTCATTAAGGCAATATTTTTTACGTATTGGCTAAAAGGTGTAACTAATGGAGGATTTCCAAGTTTTGGCCAGATATATTTCACTTCGTCAAAGAGCATCACTAATAATTCGTCGGTGCTTAACTCCTTTTTATTGTGTTCTTTAAGATATGAATTAATAGCTACATGCATTCCTTTTAAATCGGCCATTAACGAACCCATCATACCACCCGGAAGCCCGCAACCAACCAGTAAGGAGGACATGTATTTGTTACGTTCATCAATGAAATATCCAAGGAAATCATCTATAAAACTTTGTGTTAAACGTCGGGCTTCCATGTAAGCATTCATGTTTATTTCCGGAACTTTAAAACCGGCATCTTTCAACATTGCCTGTATGGTAATGACATCCGGATGAACCATTCCCCACGAAAGCGGCTCCATAGCCACATCGAGATAATCAGCTCCGGCTTTTGCAACTTCTAACATAGAAGCTACTGAAAATCCCGGACCTGAATGTCCATGATATTGTATAATTATTTTGGGATGCGCAGTTTTGATCCTTTTTACAATTTTCCCCAACATTTCAGGACGACCAATTCCGGCCATATCCTTTAAACAAATTTCATCAGCCCCGGCCGCAATTAATTCTTCCGCCATGTTTACATAATACTCAACTGTATGAATATCGGAATAGGTTATACACAGGGTAGCTTGTGCAATCATGCCGGCAGCTTTGGCATAATGAATGGACGGAATAATATTGGCCACATCGTTCAAGCCACAGAAAATCCTTGTAATATCCACCCCCTGCGCTTTCTTTACTTTGTACATCAGTTCACGTACATCAGCCGGAACCGGATTCATGCGCAGTCCGTTCAACCCACGGTCAAGCATATGAGTCTGAATACCGGCATCATTAAACGGTTTTGTAAAAGTACGAACGGCATCGTTCGGATTTTCACCATATAACAGATTTACCTGTTCGGATGCACCACCATTCGTTTCAACACGTGCAAAGCATCCCATTTCGATAATAATCGGGGCAATTTTGGCCAACTGGTCTTTACGGGGAACATATTTACCCGACGATTGCCACATGTCACGGTAAACAAGACTGAATTTAATTTCTTTCATTTTTTAATGATATATTGAATTTTGGATTATGTATTTATTTCTTTTTTATTTTTTTAAATTCATAATTATCAGACATATTCAAATAACTTTCCATCGTTCTGATTTATTATGCAAATATCCGACATTTTTTCCATTAAATACGCTTATTAGAGAAATATTTCTCTAATTATTTTTATAAATTTTGAACTTACTTTTCAAATAGCAAGATTCTAAAAAGTAAGGATAGGTTTTATATAAAAAAAGGAACTGAAAAAGGACTTTGGAGAGGAGTATAAAATTCTGTTTTCTTTTATATGGACATAAAATTGGCGTACTTTCTAATTTGTACTCCGTGTTGTTCCAGAACTTCAAATGGAATAGTAATACCGATGGTTTCCCAATGTGACCCATCGGGTAATGAATTGTGGGCCTGAATCAGATTGACTTTAATTGTTTTCTGATTCAACGTAATTTGCTTTGAAATGAAGGGTTTATGTGAACGAAAAATATCAAGATACCAATCTTCCGGAATTAATGGAAAGAGCTTGGTAAAACAGAAAGAAGTAAGAGATTTATGAGTAATCCAATACACAGATTTTGGAGTAAAATATAATATTGCATTAGGTGTTCCGGTATGCAGCCAACCTGGCGTTTTCGGGTATTTGCTGTAAACTTCCAAATACATATCTCCAAAATCCTTATCACGAAATTTTTCAGAAACCCGATAGTCTATTCCATTCAGTGCAATCAACACATCGACATCCTGTCGCTGAAATTCCAGGTCAATCACTGAATCGGAATTAAACCGTTTGATATTCGTCACATGAAGTACTTCCCGGTAAAAAGCATCCGCGTTAGCGGTTTGTTCATGCTCGTGATGAAGACTGAGTTCAAAATTGTGTATCATCAATTGAAGGTCTATTTTAGTTCTCCGGTAAACGATATGGCATCGCGTTGATTGGAACTCACCGTAAATGAAGATCTGCCATTATTGAATATATTAACAAAAAATTGATATTGATACTCTCTGGTGGTAATTTTGAACCGGATATCCCAACCATTATTTTTTTTGTTTGGGATTATGCTATATTCTTTCGCAGGTTCTGAAAATTTGATTCCTCCATCCGATATTCCATAAGGTGCTACAAAAGCCACCCCATAATAAGGTAAATAAGCAAATGCAGAATCGTTTTTAATTTTCAAATCATAATCGGATGTCAAATAAATTTGTCGGCCACGCAAGGGGTTTGCATAGTTTACAGTTATTACATAATCTTTTGATTGAACCTTTTGTGTCACTTTATCAATGGTGGCGGGTAAAGTTTTTGAAGATGAACACGAAACAAGGAAAAGCAGAGCGGCTAATCCAAAATGAATAATTTGTGTTTTCATAATTAAACATTTTTATTACATTCCAATCCAGTATTATATTGTAATATTATAATTCAATCGGGATCAATTTTGTTCAATTTCATAGATTAAATAATGTCCAATTTCCAATTATAATAAAATTATTTTCAACGATCTAAAAACAACTATCTATACAATTTCATCATCATTATCTGCCTTAGCAAATTTTAAACCCGTGTCAGTTTTATAATTTTTCCGGTCCAGGCAGGAATTTCCATGCGGAAAACTTCTTTTGAACTCAGTGTAAAATCAGCAAAAACATCCGTTTCGTCCAATAAATTGATGCAAGTAAATTTTCCTCCTTCTTGAATATCAAGGAATTGAAATACTTCGCGTGGGAAACGAACTTCCGTTTCGAGGTGTTTATCATGAAAATTCAGGACAAACAGCAGCAATTCATCATTAAACTGACGGAAATAGGCAAACTGTTCGTGCGAATTAAATTTAGGATTATCGTAGTTGGCAAATTCCAGATCATACATAATTCCATCTGTTATAGCCTTTTCATTCAGAGTAATGTTCAAAAGTTTCCGATAAAATTCACGTAATTCTTTTTGAGCTGTTGTCAATTTTTTACCATCAAATTTACCATCATTCGCCCAGTCCTGTATCGACTTCACACCCCAATAATCAAAAATAGTTGTCCGTCCATCCACGCCGCTAAACCCTTCGCTATCCATACCTATTTCACCCAATTCCTGCCCGAAATAAATCATTACAGGTGCCTGAGTTAAGGTGGCTGCAACGATCATTGCCGGTTGGGCAAATCGTCCGCTCCCGGAAAAGAAACCGGAACCTATTCGTTGGTCATCATGGTTTTCAAGGAAATTAAGCATATGGTTTTCAATTCCTCCAAGGGATTGCCAGGCATTGGTAATATCCCGTACCGGATAGTTTTTACTGGTTACGTTCCGGAGCATTTCATACATCCCCACTTTGTCATATAAATAATCGAATTTACCGTTACTCATATAGTTCCTATATTCGACCGGATTATATACTTCTGCTATAAAGATTATTTCGGGATATTCTGATTTTACCCGGGTGATAGCCCAGTTCCAGAATTCCACTGGAACCATTTCAGCCATATCACAGCGAAAACCATCCACCTTTTTTGCTGCCCAGAAAAGTAAGATATCACGCATTTCTATCCATGTATCTGGTATCGGGTCGAAATTATTCTGATGACCTTCCACATAGTTTACACCATAATTTAATTTCACTGTTTCGTACCAGTCATTAATAGTTGGTGATGCTGTAAATTGATCATTACCCGTA
>JAQTOL010000280.1 GCA_028748945.1 Paludibacter sp. | reverse complement strand
TGCTCTGTTTTCACCAAAATCAAGAATGGGGACATTCACAGTAAATCCGA
This sequence comes from Paludibacter sp., assembly GCA_028748945.1. GTDB lineage: Bacteria > Bacteroidota > Bacteroidia > Bacteroidales > Paludibacteraceae > Paludibacter. The sequence continues at coordinate 4,971 of JAQTOL010000280.1, read as the reverse complement.
CTCCAAAATTTTGTGGACGATTTAAATAATTTTCATATGAATTTTTTACAGCGGTTGAAAATTGTGTGTTCAGATTTTGACTGCTTACACCCACTTTTTCGTAATAAGCCGTAAGGTTTCCTTTAATCATTCCTGCTGCTTGCTGTTGCTTGATATTAAGTTTATTAAATTCAATTTGAATTTCTTGCTCCCTGATTTCCAATCGGTTCTCGAGTGCAAATTGTACAGCTTTATCGGGATCAACAATTACCACTTCGTATTTAAATTCGTTACTTAATGAAACACTGTCGCTGAAGTTTATTCCTATCAACTCTTTAAATGTGTTCATGGAAGAACTTTGACTCACTAAGGCCAGGTCATAGTTATTTTTGGCTTCGGCTAAATCAACTTCCATTTGCAAGGCATCAACTTCTTTGATCAATCCTGCTTTGTATTTGTTTTGAGCAATTTCATTCGCATCTTGTTGCCGTTCTAAGTTTAACCGGGCAATTTCGGCTCCTTTTTGTACCGAAAGCAGATCATAAAAAGAATTACTAACCTGATAAATAAGGTTCAGCTCTTCTCTTTTCAATCCCTTCTTCGATTGTTCATAAGCCAGATTCGCCCGTTTTAAGGTCGATTTTATGGAGTTATACCCATAAAAAGCATCAATCGGTTGAACAAATCCGAAACGGGTACTGAGGTAAGTAGAACGAAAATCGGTATTAAAATCATCATAATTAGATAAGCCTGATTTTATATATACATAACCATCAGTAGGTAATGGCTGATTAACGTTTATATTTCCCTGAAAATTCAGTTGTTTAATGGGATAAAATGAAATACCGGTACTGTCTTCAAATTGATTGACAGTCTCTGTATACTGTGGGGAGACAAAATTAAGATCGATATGCGTTTTTAATTTACTGGTTGCAGATTTTAGATTATACTCGGCAATTTTAAAATCCTGAACCAAACTCAACATGCTGGAACTTTTTTCCTTGGCTATCTCAATACTTTTTTGTAAGTCAAGATTATACGTTTCAGACTTAACGGATAAGTTTTGAAAAAATAAGATCAGAGAAAACAAAATTAGCTTCTTCATATTGTCAATTTCTTAAATAAAAATTATGTAAACGGGAATAATCAATTTTATACATTTTTGATTGGATTGAGGTCGTCCGAATGGATTAATCCATCTTTAATAAAAATGGTTCTATGTGCATGATCTGCAATTTCCTGTTCGTGGGTAATCAATATAATCGTATTTCCTTCTTTGTGTAGTTCATTGAAAAGCAGCATGATTTCTTCGCCGGTTTTGGAGTCCAGCGCACCGGTTGGTTCATCGGCTAGAAGAATTCCCGGTCTCGAAACCAATGCCCTGGCAATGGCAACACGTTGACGTTGTCCACCACTCATTTCACTCGATTTGTGAAGCATACGATCGGCCAGACCAACCCGTTTCAACGCCAATAATGCCCTTTCTCTACGTTCTTGAGCTTTAATCCCGGCATAAATAAGTGGCAACTCCACATTTTGAAGGGCGTTCAAGCGGGGAAGTAAATTGAAATTTTGAAAAATAAAACCAATCTCTTTGTTTCGCATAGCCGATAATGCATCATCATCCAAACTGCTTACATCGACTTTATTAAACAAATAGTGACCTCTCGTTGGCGTATCCAGACACCCTAAGATATTCATCAACGTTGACTTACCCGAACCTGAAGGTCCCATGATAGCCAGGTATTCGTTTTTCAGTATTTTTAGATTTATATCTATCAGTGCCGGAACCTGAACCTCTCCCATAATATAATTCTTCGATAAATCTTTTATTTCAATTTGCATAATTGTATTAGTTAATTGAATAATTGGTTAAATGGTTGAATAAGTCATAAGTTGTCTGGGATTTTAAGATTATAATTTTAAAGTATTAGTAATAGTTTGAATAAGTATAAAACTTTATCTACTCGCCTAATTTACAAATTAACCAATCAACTTATTACTTATTCATACCTTATCGAATCAATTGGTTTCAGATTTGCAGCATTTTTAGCAGGCAGATAGCCAAAGGCAATTCCAACCAATACCGAGAATCCGAAAGCAATTAAAACGGAGTACATTTTGAGTGAAATACTTACATCGGTAAAAGCCGCAACGGACAATGACAGACCTACTCCCACAATGACTCCTATAATTCCGCCGGTTATGCTTATGGCTACAGCTTCGGACACAAACTGGCTCATAATATCCGCTTTCCGGGCTCCGATAGCCCGTCTGATCCCAATTTCACGTGTACGTTCCATTACGGTTGCCAACATAATATTCATAATTCCTATGCCGCCTACCAATAATGAAATGGCAGCAATGGCTCCCAATAAAAAGTTATAAATTTCTTTTTCTTTCTCTTCTTGTTTTAGCAATTCATACGGAATAACAATATTATAATCACGATTATTAAAATGATGACGTTGTAAAATGGCATCAATTAATTGTGACGCTTCAACCAAGCGGTTGGAATTATCAACCTGAATGGTGATTTGTTGAATTTCACTTGTCAGGCTGTTTTCAGGTGTAAACCGTTTGAGAAAAGTAGTGAGAGGAACATAAATATCCGTATTCAGATCCCTTGCAGCTAACTCGCCCACTGTTTCAGTAAAAAGAGTTTTCGATTTAAGTATTCCAACTACTTCCATCCACTGATCTTCAATTTTCACCATTTTGCCAATAGGATCTTCGTTTCTGAACAAAGTGGCGGCAACTCCTGCACCCAACACACATACTTTTAAGCTGCGTTTATAATGATCGGCAGTTATAAAATCGCCTTTTTCAGTTTTATAATTTAACATTTTAATAAATTCCGGAGTAATCCCAATAATGGTCGATTTCGCGGACTTGTCAGCATACTTTACTTCCGAACTGATTTCGGCTTGCGAAGCTATACCCGTAACACCCGGCACAATTTCTTTAATTACATTAGCATCCTGAATGGATAACCCCTGCGAAAATTTAGCCCGGGTCTCTTCCAGCTCTTCATCGCTTAGTTTCTTTTCGCGAACAATTATATTGTTGACACCTAAATCCTGATATTTTGCTATAGCCGCTTTTTTGGCTCCTTCACCAATTGACAACATGGTGATGACAGATGCAACTCCAAAAATGATTCCCAACATGGTAAGGAACGAGCGAAACTTATGGTCAATTAGTCCTCTGATTGCCAGACGGATATTTTCTTCATATTGCATAGTTACATTATTATTTAAATTCACAACTAACTGTCATTCCCGGTTTCAGTCTTTCATCTGATTTTAGTATTTTTACCTCCACATCGAAAACTTTTTGACGCGATTTATCGTCTTTCAGGTGGCATAGTTTACCTATATAAATAACTTCGCCCATAAATGAGACTTTGGGTAATGCGTCTAATCGGACTACAACTTTTTGACCGGTTTTTATTTTCATAAAGTCGTTTTCGCTTACCGTTGTGTTTGCTTTCATCCATGTCAGATCCGGAACATTCCCTATATTGTTGCCGACATAAACGTCTTCTCCAATTTTAATCATTTGCCCGGTTCGTCTGTTGATACCTACCTGAAACAAACCGGAAATCGGAGTTCTAATTGTCAATGCCGGCAAAAAGGCATAAGAATCTTTTATTACTTTCTTTAATTGTTGTGTTTTAATTTGTTCAATTTTCAAATCATTCAAATCTATTTTTTTACTCAACACTGCAAGACGCTTAGCCTTTGCAAGTTGAATTTTTGCTTGTTCAAATTCAAGTGTTTTTATTTTTTTTATTCGTTCCGATTCAAAGCGCGAAGATTCCAGTTCCAATTTTTTCAGGTCAAAAGTAGCTAATTCTGTTTTTAGTCTGGAGTCTAACTCCTGACGATTATTTTCCTGATTTACATGTAGTTTCTCTAATACAGCCAATTGGGTTTCCAAATCACTTTCACGGGCAATGATAAGTTTTTTTATTTCCGAAGGGTCCAATTGAATAATTGAGTCTCCGGCTTTTACTGCCGTACCATGTTTCAAAATGCCGATTACTTTCATTTGATACCAATAGTTGCCGAAACGGGGCATCGCGAATGATCGCGTATCAATGGCAGCCAGTTCACCGGTTTCAATAATTATACGACCGCTGTTATCTTTGCCGGTTAAATCATCTTTTTTAGATTTGTTGCACGAAACTATGAAAAGTACAACTGAAGAAAACAGAAGTATTTTGAATATATTTCTCATTTTGTTTGTACTTGTTTATCAGTGGATGATTTCGTGTCCTTGTCTTCTTTAGTAGGATCTTCCAAGGTCACTTTATCAGTGGCTTCCAACCCTTTGGTAATGACGATATAGTCGGAATTGCTAACTCCGATACTAACGATCGTTTTTTCGTATCCATTTACCGTTTTTTTGAATACATAATTTACAGCTCCTTCCGAATGCAAAGCATCGATTGGAATAAAAAGCGCATTTTTTATAGTACCGAGAATGATGCGGCAACTTACAGTCAGGCCCGGAAGCAATTTTTTATCGGTCTTCTTTAAGAGTATTTCCACCGGAAAAACCTTCACTTTGGATTTATCATCTTTATTGACAGCTAAATTGGCTACAGAAGTAACTTCACCATCATAAACACTGTTTGAAAATGCATCGGGTTTGATTTCCACTTTCAAGCCTTTGTGAATTTTGGCAATATCTACCTCGTTTATTTTTACTATGGCTTTCAACGATGATAAATCAGGGAGTAGAATTAATGGGTATCCCGGCCAGCATTGATCTCCAATTTGTAATTTATTACCACTGCTCCAATTTCTATTGATAATGGCAATACCGGGCGATGGTGATACCAAAAACAGTTTTTTCAGCGTCTCATTGGCTTCTTGCAGCCTGGCAACATCCTGATTGATTGAAAGATTCTTTTGTTTTATTTCTTCCTTTTGAATCTTGATTTTATTGTCTATTTGTTCTTTGGCTCTATCAAGTGCAATATTG
>JAQTOL010000279.1:3174-5021 GCA_028748945.1 Paludibacter sp. | reverse complement strand
TATTCAATATTAAATTGGATGGAAAAGCAACAAAAGTCATTTTTCCTGTTTGTTTAAGAGGATAATCCCGGGTTTGCAACACGACTTCTGTTTGTGCCGAATTTGAAGATTGTGCCGTAAACTGCATAGGCTCAAGTCCGGTGAAACTTTCCAGGGAACCGGCAATGATAATCAGAATACCCTGCCCGGTAATCATTGCCAACCGATAGAATGTACTGCGAATGCCGACAAAAAACGATTGTTCGGAACTGTCCAACGCGAGCATATAAAATCCATCCGCGGCTATATCATGTGTTGCCGAACTGAATGCAATCAACCAGAGTACAGCCAGTGTAGCCTGAAAGAAAAATGGCATGGGAATAAGAAAAGCCACACCGGCAAGTCCGGCTCCTATCAACAATTGCATGGTTACGATCCACCAACGTTTGGTTTTGATAATATCAACAAACGGACTCCAGAAAGGTTTTATTACCCAGGGCAAATACAGCCAGCTTGTATACAAGGCAATATCTGTATTCGAGATGCCGAGGCGTTTGTACATGATGACCGCCACCGTCATGGCTACTACATAAGGCATTCCCTGTGCAAAATATAAAGTTGGTATCCATGACCAGGGGGAAGTTTTTTTTGTCGTGTTGTTTTTCATGTATTGTGTTCTTTCAGTTTTATTCGTTTATCTCAGCAAAATATGTGGTGACTCAATCCGCTATTCACTGCAATACTTATTTTATTCCCCTTTAGCGGTCAGGGGTAAATCCTTTTCAATTCAGCCCCGGTAAAATAATGCAATAAAATTTGATTGTAAAGGTATCCGATTTCTCCCATTACCGCCGCACCAATCTGGCACAAACCGACGCCATGTCCCCAACCGGCTCCGGATAAGGTGAAATGTTGCGGAATGTTGTCGATAATTTCTGATTTATCAATTACAAAAGCAGAACTGTAGAGATGCGAGTCGGACAACCATTTACGAATTTCAAGTTCTTTACCCACGATAATGGTTTTCTTTGTTCCGATAATTTTCAGTTCAATCAGTCGTCCCGATTCCCCTCGTTTCACAGGGATTAAATCCACTATTTCGCCAAAGTCAATTCCCGAACGACGATGGATAATTTCAGCCAGTTCGGCTTGTCGGTACTCAATTTTCCAACGATAAAAATCCGTAGTTTCCTGATCGTAATTATTCAAAACCTGTGACAACACACGCTTGTCAGTTGTATTACAAAAAGCTTCGGGTGATTGACGGATCCATTTCACGGCGTTTTCCTCCAACGTTAAGTCCAATTCAAAACCTTTGGGTTTGGTTGAGTTATCTATTACTTTCGTGAGATACGGATAATGCACCGGTGCCCAGCAATTCTCGAAAGTTTCGGAAATTCCTCCGCAAGACTTGGAATAACGGGCATCGCAAATTTTATCTTCAAACATCAATACTTCTCCGCGTGTAGCCTCAATTGCCTTTTCGACTGATTGCGTGCTAGCCCGTGTGATTCCCTGATAACGCTGGCAATGATCGTCGGCACATACATCGAAATGGGTGTGAGCATCGCGTTCGTACCACTTTATTAAATAGTTGGTAGTTGGTAGTTTATAGTTTATAGTTTTTTTCTCTGTTCCATTTTTTCCGTCTTGGTTCTTGGTTCTTGGTTCTCGGCTCTGTAACGGACAAAGTAACCAGCTCCGTGAAATAACGGCATGCGCTTTTAATAATTCGTCGGAGGCATTGGCACTCATTTCGCTGGAGATAACGCTGGTGAGGTAATCTTCTACCTTAATTTCATTGATAACCGTAAGCTTGTCTCCGACTATAATCATCTTCAACGAACCTTTTAATCGTTGGTTTTCCT
>JAQTOL010000279.1:833-3164 GCA_028748945.1 Paludibacter sp. | reverse complement strand
CACATCATTCTAATCAAATGAACAATTAGCTGAAGTGGGTTCAAATGAAAGTTCATCCAGTAAATCGCAATTGAATAATATCTTTCCTTTCCGGTGAACAGCTAATCTTTTACCGGTGTAGAGGCAATTGTTTGTGCTAATAAAATTTCCATTCAATACGAATGAAATTTGCGATGCAGTTAAGATACCGACCTGTATAATGGGTTCTGTATTATCCTGTTTCATTTTCCCACAATGTTTTTATAAATCGATAATTCAAATTTTAGTTTTTCCAACTCTGTTTCCAGTGTGTTAATTTTGTTCTCGAGCTCAGCTTCACGTTTAGAGATATGCTCTACAGGAAGTAATTCACCGAGGTCAGCTACAAAGTTATGATTCAGAGCCAGACTTACATTCCATAAAATGTTCATTTGTAGTGATGGACTCACTGCGTACTGATAAATACTGGTATTCGACCGGTTCATTTTACGAGCCAGTTCGGCACGGTTAATTTTGTTTTTCTGTACGTAATTGCTTAGTAAATTACCATTGTGAGGCATGTTTTTACCGTTCGTGTCGGATTGAATGGTGTCGTTGCTCATATTCTTTTATTTTTATTGGTAAAGATAAATACAAAGAAATAATAAAACAATACTTTATACTTTATTTTTCTATCTGATTAAATGCTTTAAGCTTCATTATTGAAGTATAATACTTCAAATATGAAATAAGAAATATCAACAAAGTATCAAAAAACATATATATTGTTGTAAAAAACTTCTTTAATGAAGTATATAACATTTATATTGTAGTATTATAAATTCAATCAGATACTTTATACTTCAATAAAGAAGCTTTATCTATCTTCATTGAAGTAAACAACTTCACGTCTGACTCTTTTTGCTTAAAAGCTGACTTGTTTTAGTATGTCTTCGATGTCTTTTTTGGTTATCCGCTCAAAATGACTCTCGATAGGCGTAATAAATATACCGCTCATTTCCACGGTTGCCGGACTGATCAACAATTGGTTGTCATCTTTGGCGGTATATTGCCAGGGACGGAAAGTCGCACGCGGGAGAACAAAAGTATACCATTTCCCATTTTCAAAATTACAAATAATATTCATCATGGGTTCGTTGTTCTTTTCTTTTTGAAACCTTGAATATAAGAGATTGAACATATCCTGAGCCGAAGCAATACTGGTTGATTCTATGCAATACACTAAACGCAGGTAATTTTTCATTTGGTACAATTCATAATCCGCCTCTTTGATAATTAATTGTACATGGGTTTCTTTTAATCGCTTATAATCGTTCACCAATGGCAAAAAATCTTTTGTTCCGGCCTGAAAATGCATGTGATCGGGAGCGGATGCCCCGCATTCAGGACCGTTGTAAAACAGGAGGTATTTGTCCAGCGTACGGGCTAACTCCAGCATATCTTGGAAATAGGGTTTTATTTGCTGGTCTTCATGCTTTTTGCGTGGAATGGTGAAATGCTGTGGGAAAATAGGGAACGGATTGACCAAAACTACATAATCACCTGCATCCACTGCTTTTTGTTCGATTGGTAAATTTTCCAGACACAAAAAACATGGACGTTCAGCTATGTCTTTCGCATCCATTTTTGCACCTGTTGAAACTATGCGAGCGGGATTAAACTGAATCAGGACGTCGAAATCTCCAAATGAGATGGTTCTGGTTTTGACGGTCTGAAGACCTTTATAGTTCACACGGGCAAGTTCCCAGTTGGAAACCTGCTCGCGGAATAATTCTGTAGTTTTAGAATTGAGTTTGTTCATGTTTTTTTATTCTCAATAATAGACTAAAGCCAAAACAATATTAGATTAATTATTCCAGCTATTTAAAAAAATGAGTATTTTAGAGTAGCTGCAAAATTAGCACCTAAATTATTATTATTAGTATTAATATTGTCTGATGAAAAGGCATTTTGTTCATATATATTTCCAATTGATGCATTTCCCGAAAGACTTAACTGAGGGGAAACGTAATAAACGGCAGAAAATCTTAAAATGGTTTGTGAAAAGAAATAATTGTACGAACTATTATCGCTAATTCCACGATTGAAATTTTGCGAAAGATGTTGATATAAACCGGCTGATAAGTTTGTTCGGCTATTTGGATAGTAACCAATACTATAATTGCCCTGAATAGATATACTATGGTTGTTGTAAGTGCTGATAGTCTCTCCGTTACCTATATTTGATAATAATTTGTCACTGAAATAACCTGTTGCGCCAGAAAGTGATATATCAAATGTTTTTTCCCAGTTCAGGTTCATTTGTTTGGCGTAATTATAATTAAAGCTTAAAACAGCTCTATAATTGTAATT
>JAQTOL010000279.1:0-823 GCA_028748945.1 Paludibacter sp. | reverse complement strand
ACTATTTCAAATATCTGTCCTGAATTTCTTTCAAAATTAGCGCCATTTTCCCAGTTATCATAAAGAGTAGTAAAATAGCCGGCATCCGATTGGGCTAACAAACTATTATTTACCAAAAAAGAATCGACCGAAGTAATTTCATCTATCTTATGAAGGCGGGCATCCAGAAAACGTTTATTTTTAACCTGCGAAATGAGTTGTGAAAACTTAAAAATTTCATCATCCGATAAATGACGTGATAAAGCACCTCTTTTTGATAAATCATCCAATATATAAATGGCCTGGCGAGCGTCTTTAACCGATTCGATTCTTCCAATACCAATTCCAACTGCAGGTGTAATCCCGGCATTAATACTGCTATTAGCTGATGTGTTAACGACATTAATGTGCACTTCCCTAAAGTTAGAAGTTGCTGAATTTATTCTTGTAGTAATTCCCACTGAAAGAAATTGATTAGTTGAATTATAAAAATTGCTCATATAACCCAAATTGAAACTCTCGTTTGAATTTGAAGAATTACCTATTGGTGAGGAATCGTAATTTGGTTTATTATCCGAATTATTGAATTGTCCCTGTAGATTAAGATTCATATCTAAATAGGATACTTTTTTACGCGTGTTTTTATATGATTGAAATGATGAACCTAATGTTCCATATAAGATGTTGGAGTTTTGTGTATTAATATTAAGTGTATCTCTTTTGTATAACTGATTTGAAAAACTTCCCAACGAATTAAAGTTTAAATTCAACTTGTTTCGAAAAATATCAGGCGTATAGTACTTGTTTACATCGTATTTATACTCTTGGGCCGAAGTATTAAAAG
>JAQTOL010000278.1 GCA_028748945.1 Paludibacter sp. | reverse complement strand
GGTCTCTCAATAATTTGAGACCCATATAAACTTCGTGTTGAAATTCCGGGTCGACGTCTTCCTCCTAAAAAATCGTTCCAGGCTCTTTCCGCCAGCTTATCATCGTTCAGTTCTTTCGCTGCAAAGGCTGTCAAACGTTGATTGGGGAAACTAAAAAAGCCCCAGTTTGCATTTTCGGGAGTACGCTCGGGATCATCTTTTGGCATAGCATAGAATTTACAATAATCGGTAAATGTTTTTCGGAATGCCGGACAATCAATCATATCAAACATTTCGGTCAGAATTTCAAAACCGCCCATCATAGTTGCCAGATGATTATGATTGGTAATTTTCGGATCGCCATCATAACTAAGTTTTCCGGTTGCCGGATCGTAACCCAACCCATTGGGACCGGTAAATAATCCGGATGGAAGTTTGGACAGACTTTCCATTCCTGCAATAATTTTATTGTAATATTTTTTGTCACCCGTTCGTTCCCACTCGGTCATCCAGTTACCGGCAAGTGCCAACCAATCGGGTCCCCAGCGCAAACGAGCCGGAGCATTATACGGAAATTTATCGCGTGGTTGAGCAATGCGCAACGGATCAAATTCACAGACTGCTTTTTCAGATTCCAGCGATTCGTGCATCAAATCACCCGAACGTTCGTCGGTTGTGAGGTAATAATACTGCCGTTTCCAGGCCGCCTGGGCAATACGGGCTTCTTTTGCCCCGTCGCCCCAGTGCGAGACATTGTGCCGGCTTCCCAATCCTTTAAAACGTCCGAGATGATAGACATCCACTTCCGAATTATGACGTGTCATGGCTTCTGCCATGTTGAAAATATCGGCTCTTCCTGTACGAAGGAAACTGTACCAAAGCCAGTTTCCGGGGGCTAATTCGGTATTGTCCCAGGCAAATCCTCCGATATCATATTTCCAGGAATGACGCACCGGATCGTATGTGTGCATAACATCGCCATAGTTCCAGAAACCGTACCAATGATGTTCTTTTATGGCAGTCTGATAAAACAAAATCGAACTGTCCAATTGATTTTCAATCCAGATTTTCGTTGCATTGGAACGATCGGGTAAACTCCATGTTCCGAATGCTCTTACATCATGAAGATATTCAGGAGTACAAATTAGTTGATGCGTTCTAGTTCCATAAATTGCCATCTCTGAAGTCTCCTGTTTTGTCGGAATTTGGTCGAAAGGGAACAGAGTCAATTCACTCGTGCGGGCAATACCCGTAGGCGTACTGAATCCGGGCTGAACATCTTCATACGTGGCATCCAGATCGTGAGCAATGGTATCGTAATGTCTTAAATCCATAGCTTCGGCATCTTTCGACCAAAACCAAACCGCTAATTCGGCTTTTTCTCCGCGGGCATGATTAATTTCCAACGAAGCTGGATAAGATTGCCAGCAATTTTTCAACGAAACAGCTAATCCTCCACTTACATCACCAACCAAAGCAAGACCTGAAGATTGCCTGCCGGAGTTGGCAAACAACCAGGAACTTTTGTCGTTGGTTCTTTTACTAATGGTGAAAGCATCTGCAGTCAGTTGAGTGAGTTTATAACTATCCCAGGCAGGAAAATGGATGAAATTATGAAATGCTACAGAATCGTCTTTTGTAATCTCAGGAATCCGTTCACCGGCAACCTGTTTATTCGACAATGTTCTGTCACCTTTATAACTAAACGGATAACGACCAATCAACGGTTTAACCGGTTCACTCCACAAACCGTTCTCATCTCCTGAAAAACGAACATGGCGATTTTGGATCTGCTCCCGAAACGGAACATCAAAGACAATTCCAAGTCCTTTGATAAAGTCTTTTTGCTGATCGCCATCAAATATAAAAGTATGAACTACACGAACTATTTTCAGACCGGCATAAAAATAAAGTCTTACTGTAAATGGAAGAAATTGCCGGTCATTCTTCAAGGACTTATGCATTCCTGTAATTTTCACCACCGCTCGTACCGGACCCGATTGCTCAACAACCACTTCTTTAATATCGCTTTGAAAATTGACATACTGAATAATCTCTTCATCAATTCGATCCCGGTTTTCAATTGTACAAACAAGTCTGCCGTTTTCAGAGACCGTTTTGCCATTTACCATCAAATCTTTAATCAGTACACTTCCTTTTTTATTGATATCACAAGTCAGGACACCCGTATTAACCCGGATAATATCCCCGGATTCATTGACAATTAAGCCTTCGGTTAGCTTTTCTTTTTGAACAGGAATAAGTGTATATTTCTTTTGAGGATCAGTTACAGCAGCAAAACCCATCCATTTTATGGAACCATCAGGCCAATAGGCCAGGGGCCAGTTTTGAACAGGAATTTTTTGATTATTTTCTGCATGAAGAATAAAAACCTGATCTTTTTTTATTTTTCCCTTGACAAATGGAACTCCCCAACTGACACCGGTTTTCATTTCGGGTTTATCGCCAATCCATTTCAGTTCAATATTCTGGCAAATTGAAACGGAAGAAAAACAGAAAACAGAAAGGAATAGTAATGTGAATTTTGTTTGTTTCATATTTTCGAAATATAGAATTATAAAACAAATCCCCCTCCCTTCTCTCCTGCAGGAAAAAGGGAAGGGTGATTTTAAAATTATTATTTTGTATGAAAAGAACTAAATTAATTGATTGTTTAAATTCTATTCTTTTACAATTTTCTTAGAAACAAGACTTTCATTTGCATTTATTTGAAGCAGGTAAACACCTTTTGCTAAGGTATTCAGGTTTAAGTTTATCTGATCAGTATTGCTGAATTTACTACTGTAAACCACTTCACCTATCAAATTTACAATTGAAATCTGAGCTTCTGAAACCGTGCTGCCTAACATGACATTCAATTTATCATGAAAAGGATTTGGATAGACTTCACTGTAGCTCTGCAGTTCATTTAAACCGGTTGAGATTTTGACTTTGATTGTACCGGAAGTATTGAAATCCGATAAATCCCAATCCAAACCTTCACCCGGAGTTGCAGGAATTATTTCGGTAGGAGTCCCGGATACATTTCCATTAATAATTTTGAAAGTATCTCCGGCAACAAAAGTAGTCCCGCTCAAAGCTGTAATCTGCAACTTTCCGCCCATTGTAAGTGTTCCGGTTACATTCAGCAAATCATTTTTTGAATTTATTTTATCAATATCAACCGATAAAATCCCCCCTGCGAATATGCCTGCATCGTTATTAATGGAGAAACTTCCGACCCCATTTCCAGGCGAAAGAACACCACCATCAAGTATGCTTACCACACCTGAAACAGATCCGGTTCCTGAAAGAATTCCACCGGAATTTACGGTTGTATTTCCAGTTCCTAAACCGCTTCCCGATGTATTATTCACCATTAAAGTTCCATTATTAATGTTAGTACCGCCACTAAAAGTACTGGCATTAGTCAATGTCCAGATTCCTGTACCAACCTTTATAATGGCTGCAATGGCACCTGTTCCGCTGTATTGTGCATTAGAAATTGTACCATTAAAAGCAGAATTCGAATTTCTGGCTCCCACTTCCCAGGTAATTGTACAGGCACCGGCACCTCCCGCCCCTAAAACAGAACTTGCATAACCTGTCAGATCGCCAACAGGAATAGTAATGTTTGAAGTTGCTCTGTAAATAGTTGTAACCTTATTGTTCAAATTAATTTTCGCATTTTCGTATCCTTTAGAACTGTAAAGCACAAAATTTCCTCCATCAGCATCTGTCGTTACATTTATTATCCCGTCAAACCGGGATACATCCGAAGTCAAGATATTTTCAGTATAATTTGTATAATAATTCAGGGTTCCACCTCCCGTGATTGAACCTCCCACAATAGATCTTCCGTCAACATTCAAACTTCCGGTCGACCCTTTTGGTATAAATAAATTCCAGGTAGAAGTGTTATCGGTCGTGTTATTATCGTACATGACCAATGAACCGTAATTCTGGAGTGTGATTGTATCGCTTCCTAATCCTGATGTATTTGCGATATCATTAGTCAAAGCCACAGATCCACCTTTTATCCAGGTTCCACCCGAATAATCATTAGCGACTGCTAGGGCTAAACTCCCTGATCCTTCTTTAATCAATTTTCCTGAACCGGTAACTTTTCCACTAACTGTCATTTTTGTATATGTACTGCCAACCGAAATTGTGCCTCCGTTTTGGCCCAACGTAAACCCACGGTTGGTTGACATATTATTTCCGGTAATACTTAATTTCCCACCGTTCAGTTGAATATTTACCGGTGAAGCAGAAGCTGCTCCTAATTGTGAGTTTTCACCACCATCTGAAAGAGAAGCAATTTCAATGGTGCCATCGTTAATGATTGTTTTCCCGGTATATTTATTTGTGGTTGCAATGATCAATTTTCCTGTACCGTTTTTCACAAGATCTCCTGTTCCTTCAATTGATCCACTTCCACTGAAAGAATAATTCGAAGAAGCATCAACTGTCAAAGAACCCGGAATCACGTTATCATTAATTACGACAGACTTTATCGCTGCATCATCATTAAACCTAACAGTATCATTGGAAATAAATGTATCTGAGTTTATTCCCTTCAGCCAGTTGCCTGTTTTTCCAACATCCCATTTTGCATCAATACTCCCACTCCATGCTAAAACAGCAGGAGCTTTAACCTGTAATATCAGGTTTCCGTTCTCAAGTTTCAGTAAATAACTTAATGAAGAAGGAACACCAACAACTTTTATTGTTGACAGATCTCCGTTTATTGTTCCTGCACAATGTGCCAGGGTATAATTTCCTACCGGAAGGGTTCCGTTTATCGCGTTTATATTAAAAGTATTTTTTCCGGACATTGTCCAGTCACCATTAATCACCAACGTGTCATTAGCAGTTACTACACCCGAATTCATTAGCAGGTCAAATTTATAAGAAACCGTTCCTTTTTCAATCAGAGAACTTAAGAAAGTTAGTTTAGAGGATTCTCCAATTGAATTACCAGGATCAATGCTTGACAAATTACCCAGGGTTACATTTTTCCCAAATGTTCCACTGCCGCCCA
>JAQTOL010000277.1 GCA_028748945.1 Paludibacter sp. | reverse complement strand
GAAATGACCAGTCCAATCCGTCAAAAAATGTACGGAAGGTATATTTTGGCTTCCGATCTTTATCAGGTTGAAGTTCCGGAAAAAGCAACCATGAATTCGTACTTACAGTTGGGTTACAACCTGCAAAATACAGGATTAATCAATCCCTATGACCTGACGGTTTCAGTTGAATCGGGAAAAGCTTTTCAAAAAGCAACCCTGGAAATGAATTATAAATTAAGTTACACGGGCAGGGACAACGGCCTGAAAATGCGTTTATTTGCAGGCACAATGCTGAATAATACTTCCTCACAACCTTATTATGCACTGGCTCCGGGTGCCAGAAGCGGACGCGAACAATACCTGTACGAAGGCATGTATCCCGATCGTTTCGGTGTTTACCCGACCAGTTTTTTTTCCAGACAAATGACGATTTCGGAAGGTGGTCTGGTATCACCTGTAAACGAACAACTCGGTTATAGCAAGTGGTTGGTTTCGCTTTCCCTGTCAAGCAATTTACCGGGAAAACTGGGGCGCATCGGGATTAAACCCTTTGTCAATATGGTATTAAACGATCATGGACTTAATGCGGCAAATACTTCACCGTTCTTTGGCGAGGCAGGACTAAAATTTGGTCTCTGGAATCTCTTTGAAATTCACATCCCCTTGTTGGTTACCAATAATATTCAATCCATCAGTGGTTCCATTCAGAACCGCATACGCATTGTGCTGAGTCTCGACTTCTCCAAACAGGGGAAAATCGGGCTGTAAAGTGCAGTTTCCCTTTAAAAAAAATACATATTCTACATAACTTATGACTTGTTCTTAAACTGAGGACATCATTCTTTATTCTCCTAAACCTACACAAAACAATTTCCTCCAATAATGGAACAAGCTTTTTTCCATTAAATACATGCCCCTTATGTATATTTCTGTTATTTAATTCACATTAAATTGAATCTTTGTTAGGTTTATAAAATAAATGTAATTATCTTTGAAACGAAATTTAAATAAAAAACATAAAATTAAAGTTGTAAATGCAAAGTACGCGGTATAACTTTTAAAATACATGTTTTGACTTAGGACAGTTTCAAATAACTATACAAAATTCAAAATAAAGCATTACGCGGATGTATACGAAACATTTTTCGTATACTAAAATTGAATTAAGTGTGGATAGATGTCAGTAAGACCCTCCTTTTTTTGACATAGATGAAACTTATTCATTTGATTATATTAATTAAAAAACAGGATCTATAATATTATTTCATCCCAACATATTAAGAAAAAATCTTGAACAATATGAAGTTTTAAATATAAATCAACATGAAAAACAGATTTCCCCTAAAACGATTTCAATTTATTATTCTATTCTTATTATTTATCTTCCTTTTTTTCCAGCCTATAATCGTAAAAGCTCAAATTTCAATACCCGGAATTGATAGTCTTTCGTTTACAAAATCAATAACCGACTATACGCAGCCTCTTTCTGAAAAATTTTACCTTCATAGCATGGAGGTTAATCCCGGCAATTTGCATCTTAAATGGGATGCAACCGATCAGACATTCAGTCTCTACGGAACTGCAAAAATCCATTTAAAAGAAGAAGAAATTTTCGTTTCATTTGGTGACAGCCTGCTTCCCGGCTTGATAATTAAAGGGGATACCCTGAATGCTGTAAATGCCAATATTACCAGTTCTTTTAATCTGAAAGGGATAACAATTATACCTTTAGGATTGGGAATGCTATGGAATAGAAAAAACCACAATTATGGTATCTATGGAACAATACAAACAGTCATTGAATCCGATTCTATAGAAGCAACACTGGGAGACAGTATCACACCCGGTATCAGCATTACGGAGGGAGTTATAGAGCACATAAGTATAGGCGTAACCAGTGATTTTAAATTAAAATCACTGAAAATCAAACCGGTCGGATTAACTTTTGAATTTGATAAGGGTTCACAAAGTTTCTGTATGTACGGAAGAATTAAAACAGTTTTAGAATCTGATTCAATAGAAGCAATACTAGGAAACAAAGATGATCCGGGTATCAGCATTAAAGAGGGGATTATAGAACACATAAATATAGGCCTAACCACTGATTTTAAATTAAAATCACTGAAAATCAAACCGGTCGGATTAACTTTTGAATTTGATAAGGGTTCACAAAGTTACTGTATGTACGGAAAAATTAAAACAGTTTTAGAAACTGATTCAATAGAAGCAATATTAGGGAAAGCAGATGATCCGGGGATCAGCATAAAAGGGGGAATTATTGAACACATTAATATAGATATAACCACTGATTTTAAATTAAAATCACTGAAAATCAAACCGGTCGGTCTAACGTTTGAATATGATAAATCGAAAAAGAGTTACTCCATGTTCGGATCAATTAAAACAGTCATTGAATCCGATTCATTAATAGCAAAACTGGGAGACAGCATCTCTCCAGGTATCAATTTTTCGAATGGTGAAATTGAACACATAAATATAGGAGTAACAACTGATTTTAAATTAAAATCACTGGAAATCAAACCGGTCGGACTAACGTTTGAATATGATAAATTGAAACAGATTTACTGCATCTATGGATCAATTAAAACAGCTATTGAATCCGACACTTTAGAGGCATTTCTTGGAGACAGTATCTCACCCGGTATCACTATTAACAAAGGAGTTATTGACAGCATAAATATAGCAATAACAAGTAAATTTAATTTAAAGGGATTAGCCATCCAAACGAAAAAATTCGGATTTTCATGGAAAAGGGAATTAAATGTTTTTTATTTATATGGCGATGCAATTATTGATATTAACAATGACAAAGTTGGTTTCTCCTTTGGTTCGATAGATCATCCGGGTTTGGTATATGGAAACAAGAAAATTCAATACCTTAAATTTTCAACCAGTGCCGATTTACATTTTGGAGGTATGGAAGTCGGATCAAAAGATTTTACAATTGAACACACAGACAATGTATATCATGCTTACGGCCTACTATTTGTTAAGGAAGTCTGGAGTGCAGCGATTGACCTTGGTAGCGGACCCGGATCCGGAGTTACGCTGAATTTAGCAAATAATAAAACAGAATTTAAAATCGATAAGGCAATATTTGACCTGGGCAATGTTGATTTGGGAAGCTTTAAGGTACAAGATGTCAAAATGACTATTGTAAACAATGTTATGAATGACGTGAAAGCAACTATGGTATTTAAACCGGGCTGGAAAGTTAATTCAGAACTTAAATTTGTTGTGGATATTCCTCATTATAAATACTCACTCGACACTATTGATATTAACTGGCAGGCAACATCAATTGCAAATGCCATTGCAATACCCGGCACGGGAGCCTTTGTAATGAGTATGGAAGGTAAGATTGATCATCCGCTGAAACCATCTAATTTTATTTTTAATGGGAATATGGGAATTGTAGTTGGTGAAGATTTTAAAGCCGGCGGTCATGATGCCTCTTTTGTATATATCAAGGGTGGTGTTAGAATGGATAAAAAAGGACTTTATATGAAAGATGAAGCCTTTGTCGGAGCATACAAAAATGCACATGGCACATGGGAATCAGTTTTTGGTAAAGGTATTATAACACTCAATTTAAAGTGGGGAGGTACCAGTACACTGAAAGGGACTTTAAATATTCCGGACAAAAACACGATAATATCAACATCACTTGATGCTAAGCTATCAAAATCAGGCGCATTCAATTCTTTGTTGGATGTTAAATTAAAAGTTCCAAAATCGATTCCTGTTATTGGGGGGCACACATTTGGACGTGCCGACGGAGCTATTCATTTTAAAAAGAATGATAATGGAAACTTTATCGCCGGTTGGGTTACTATTAATTTACTTTTTAAGAAATTGCATACCGGAGTAAAATATAATTTTAATAGCGAGAAGTTCAGCCATATCGGGTCCGGTGGTATCTCTGATATAAAAAAGATTGTAAAAGTTGCTCCGGTGCGGATGAAAGGAGTTTCAGGCAAAATATCACCTCTGTACTGGGATAAATTGAAAATCTCTGTCGATGAAGGCGTTATGCCACATTATATTCAGGTTAAAATAAAATTAAAACAAACTGTTGATAGTGTATTTACCAGAATTACAGCTCCGGTAATGTACAATAATCAAAACTATGTACCGTGTTATTATGTAGATTCTGCCGACTCATTAAATGATGAAACATTAGATCTTAAAATGCTTACTTCGCACAATTATTTGTGGAGCAAAAATAAAGATGAAATAATATTCTATATTCTACCGGTAGGATACGATACCGAAATTGGCTCCCGCTTAGCTGCCGGCGATTATTGGTTAGAAACAGCCAATACTTTCTCTTCGGATATTATCAATATGGATAGTGTTGAAGTAAGCAAGATCTTTGAGAAACCACGGATTGAATATCAAAATATTGGAATAGCGTATACGCCCAGAATTTCAGATCCGGATTCGACAAATTCATTAGTGGAAGATTTATCCTGGAACATAAAACTAAAGGCCGAAACATCGAATCCCGATTCAACTGAGGTTCATTTATTATATTCAAAGGACAAAGGGGATGGTACAATCGTATATTCAGGATTATACAAGGATATGGAAAATGCGGACAATGAAATCAGCAAAACAACATCAATAATTGATGAATTAAATCCGAACGACAGTTTATTTGTCTGGGCAATTATTGATGATAAAATGAATCCTGTTGTTACAACGGAGCAGGTTCTGCTTGATTACAAGTTTCCTTTTAAAGGTAAAATCAGTATAATCAATGAAGCCGATACTGCAGCCGCTGCTATTCCTGTTAGTATTCAATTACTTGGAAAAGATATGAAATGGTATCCTTTAAACGATACCATAGTAAATCTGACAACCCAATATGGAGAGTTTGGTTTCACACAGCAAGTGGCAACCGGAACTCAAATTCACTTAAAAATTAATATACCGTATGGTTACGAAGTGGATTCTTCGAGTATAATGAAACCTTTTACCACCTATACGGTTGGTGCAACGAAAGGTTTTGATTTTGGAACGATCTATTTAAAAGAAACTTCA
>JAQTOL010000276.1 GCA_028748945.1 Paludibacter sp. | reverse complement strand
CCACTGGTTGATATCAATGTTTATCTTAATGCGACAGTTTCTGTACAGGCTAAAGAATCTCTGGCTGCTGCATTGAAACCACTTACTGCCGAAATGGATGAGCTTAAAGCTGTCAACTTCATTTTACACTTTGTTCAAACAGCTTTTGCCTACAAAACAGACCCGGAACAGTTTGGACGTGAAAAACCGTTTTTTGCAGAAGAAGTATTTTATTATCCGTTTTGTGATTGTGAAGACAGGGCTGTGTTATTCACCTATTTGGTGCGTGAAATACTCGGATTGCGTGTTGTCGGGCTTGAATATCCCGAACATATGGCTTCGGCAGTTGAATTTACAGCGCCCGAACCCGGTGATTATTTAGTTTATAAAAACAACCGTTATGTGGTTTCAGATCCCACCTATATCAATGCTCCAGCAGGTATGGCTATGCCACATTTTAAAACTGTTTCGCCCAAAGTATATGAAATTAAAAGTCATACGGCAGATGATCTTAATGAGGAAAAACAATGGGCTATAGCCGAAAAGCTTGGTTTGTATAAAGGAAGCAGCCGAAAAAACAGTAAATTACTGAATGATGGAAGCATTGTATTGGCCGGATATTTTTCAAAACCGGTTCAGTTCGGTTCACAATTACTAACGGGAACCATCAATACCAATAACTGTTTTGTGGCAAAAGTGGACAAAGATGGTCAGGTAGTTTGGGCGAAAACCATTGCAGCAAGCGGAAATGCGGTTGGTATGTCCGTGGAAACCGATCCTGCAGGTAATGTGGTTGTAGCCGGTGTGTATACTGGAATATTACAAGCGGGTGGTAAAACCCTAAAAGCACCGGATGGAACAGCCGATCTTTTCATGGCAGGTTTTTCTCCTTCCGGAAATTTGGTTTGGATAAATCGGGGCGGTCTTGAAGCTTTACCAAAGAGCGCGTCAACTGCGTTTTCCGTTTCGCTGGATGCCAATGGACAAAATATCCGGACTAACCATGCTGCAGAAGAAATAGAGGAACAAAATCAGGGCTTGTTTGTGGATAACCGGGGAAATATCATCTATTCGGGAATGACAAACAACGCACTGGCTTTAGCAGGAAATGATAAACCTGTTGCCTTTGCAGCCGAAGCATCAGTAAATGTTATAGATCTTTTACGCATTGAAGGCGAGAAATACATTGCTCAAAAGGGTGATAAAGCAATTTCCGGATTATTTGCTGCCATACGCTTAGTTAAATATATGGGACTGAGCCTTACAGGAGCTCAAACTCAACAAGCATTGGACAAAAATAATCCTAATTTCAAAAAATCATGTCCCAATATTTATAAAAATCTGGGTATGATAAATTTTGTACAAAACTCAAAAGGGGTTATTACAATTCAGACAGAAAATGGCAGAGATATTTCATTTGATAAAGTGAAAATTACAAATAACAGTCGTATTTCAATTGCAGAATTACCTGGTAGCGACCTGAGAATTGATGTATTATCAGGCATAAAAGTTGGAAAATTGGTTGTGTGGTATAATTTGAATTACATTAAAATGTTGTTGAAAAATGGAAATTTAATGTTTGATTATTCCACCGATCATTCGCAAGCTACCGTTAATGTTCAAAATGATATACTGAATTAATCATCATTTCTAATTGGCTAAAAACTATTATTATAAATTAGAATAAGATACAATTATTTCCCCTTAATATTAATACATTAAAAACAAAACTATTATGAAAACAAATTTTTTGAAAGTTTCGAGTTTGTTCCTTTTAGCAGGAGCCATGATGTTAACTTCATGTAAAACAACGCAAAAGGTAACACCACAAAGTTCAGGTGAAGTTGAAGTGCTGACACCCTGTTTCGGACCGGAGTATCAGAGTAATTCAAAAGCTTTGCGCTTTTCCGCTATTGGTGAAAGCATGGATCAAATGACTGCAAAGAAAAAAGCCATGAGTGAAGCACGTGCGGGATTAGCTGCAGCCATCAATACAGTGGTAAAGGCAGTTACCGACAATTATGTAAAATCAGGGAACTACAACAACAAGGAAGAACTGATGAAAAATTACGAGGGAGTAACCAGGGAAGTTGTCAATCAGACACTGGCCGGAACTATGCCAATTTGCGAGAAAACGATGATGAAGAAAGATGGAACTTATAAATATTATGTTTGTCTTGAACTGGGTGGAAGTGAAATTTTGCAATCTATTAACAACAAAATGACCAATAATGAAATGTTGAAAGTAGATTATAACTACGAGAAATTCAAAAAAACTTTCGATGAAGAAATGAGTAAAACAGGTAATTGATATTGTCTTTTTTAATGAGAGTATGGCATCACGTCATACTCTCACAAAAAAAATCACAGAAATAAAGAAGAAGTTTTAAATTCTTCACAACGAATTTCATATTCACACTTATGCGGCAATTAATATTGTCTTTTGCACTTATTATTCTTCTACCTTTCCAACTGCTTTTCTCCCAATCGCAATTGAAGGATTTAATGGATAAACTACCTGTGTCCAACAGGGAATCCAACTTTCCGGTAATACCAATAAAATCTACTTTACCCTGCAATTTCTACCGTAATATCGGTTCATCCTATATTGGCATATCCGATGTCGGAATGGATTCAACAACAGCTTATAATCAGGCCTATTTGAGAGCATTATCTATGATTGCATTTCAAAATGGAAGAGCAAGAGGAATGAGTGATTTTTATAATGATAATAATGGCGAGCAAATTAGCTCAAACTACGAAGAGCTTTGTGAAATTAATACAACTACGAATTTACCTGTTGCAGGATTGAAAATTTCTGACTCTTTTATATTGAATACCGGAGAGTTTGTCCTGTTTTTAAACGTAGATTCTGCAAATGTTGATCTGGAGGATAGAATTAATACAAATATCTCTGCAGCAATTTATTATAAAGAAAATGAAATTGCTGGAAGCAGGAGAATTATCAATAAAATTTTATTGGAAAGCAAAATGACCTGTCCGGATAAGTCAAAAGATCATACCGAAAAATTGACATATATTCTTAGTAATAATCGCTGGTTAGCTAACGAAACTCTATTTGATGGACAAAAAATTAATACAGACCGCTACAAGATATTTTATGAACCTGTTGATGAATGTATCAGTGATACTACAGGATGCAAAATATATGGTACGAGCTCTGTTGATGGACTTTGGTATGCCCTGATAAATAATATGTCCCGCCAATTATCGTCTCAGCTCAAAGAACGATTTTTAAATGTTAAACAAGTAGGCGATGCATATCAGAATGAAATTAAAACCTTAAATCGTGAAAGTGGATTTTTCAGGTTTAGTTGTAATATCAAAAAAGTGGCATTAGTTGATAATAAATTAATCACACATTTAGAGACTATATTCCCCAACCAATAAAAAATCATTTATCTCAATCAAATCTCATAACAATCTGACTTATGAAAACAAAACAAATTATTTGGACAATAATTTTCTTAATGATATTACCGGCTTCTGTATCTGGTCAATATAAGAAAATGCTGGACGTACTCGAAGATACGGAGACAGAAACAATTGAAGGAAAGTTGACTTTACGATTTTTTGATGCTAAAACAGCTGATCCGGTAAGCGATGCTCAGGTTTCTATCCCGAATGTAGGTGAATTTACTTCCGATTTAGGTGGAAAAGTACTGTTTGATAAACAAAAGGATGGAAAATATACATTCAGTTTTAGTAAAAAAGATTATGTGACTGCAGTATATGAATTTGAAATTATTGCCGAAACAATATTCTTTAACCGGTTTTCGGTTTGTCCAAAAACCGAATTGGGAGCCCTTCGTATTGTTTTGGATTGGGACAGATCTCCTGCAGACCTGGATTTGCATTTAGTAAAAGAAGATGGTTATCATATTTCGTACCACAATACAATAGCTTCGAGCGACGGAAGTGCCCAACTTGACCGCGACGACCGGGATGGTTACGGTGCCGAGACAATAACAATAAATAAGACTGATAACCAGGCGATTTATGCTTGTTACGTGCATGATTACTCGGATCGATCCAAAAATAACAGTAAGAATCTTTCCCGTTCAAAAGCGGTGGTAAGAGTGTATAATAACAATGAATTGACCGATACTTTTTATGTACCACGGGATGACGCCGGAAATAAATGGTCAGTTTTTCAAATCCATAACGGTCAGGTTGACGGGATAATGCGTGTCAGCGACGGAAACTGATTCTGATAACTGTCAATAATAGACTGTATTATTAAATTATATGATTATGAGAAAAATACTATGCGTAATTCCATGTATCCTGATTTTTTGTGTATCACTAAATAAATTGTATGCTCAAAGCATTGAATCTATTAAAGCGGATCGTGAAACTTATCTTTGGGGAGAAGGTTCCGGCTCAACTATCAAAGCTGCCGATCAGGCTGCATTAGCTGATATTATCGGTCAAATATCTACTCAGGTTGAGAATACAACCGAAGGTAAAACCGTTGAAACCAACGACGATTTTAAGAAAACGTGGAGTGATGTAGTAAAGACGTATTCCAATGCAACTCTCAAAAATACAGAACGTATTATAGTTCAGAATGAACCTGATGCAAAAGTGTTCCGCTATGTAAAAAGGAGTGAATTGACAAAGATTTTCGAGTCCCGCAAAAATAAGATTATTGAATTGGCCGGAGATGCGGAAGAAGCTTTGAAAAATTTACAGATTGCTGATGCTCTGCGTTATTTTTACTGGTCGCAAACACTTCTGAGAAGTCATCCGGATGCTTCGGAAATTAAAATGAAGTCGGAATCAGGGAAAGAAGAACTGTTGATTACCTGGATACCGCTTCAAATGAATCAGATTTTTGCGAATCTTTCCATAAAGATTGCTGAAATTGAGCAGAAAGAAAATTATCTTACTTATATTCTCAATATAAAATATAAAGATGAACCGGTTGAAAATTTCGATTATACATACTGGGACGGTCAGGACTGGTCAAACATTATCAGCGCTAAAGATGGAACAGGTATAGTTGAATTACCAAAAACGCAGACCGGCGCTGAAATCCGCCTGAAATCGGAATATGTTTTTGAAGGTGAAGCAAATATTGATTTGGAATTGCGGGATGTAATGCAAAAACTTCCCGAGGTTTCTTAT
>JAQTOL010000275.1 GCA_028748945.1 Paludibacter sp. | reverse complement strand
CCACACAAGGCCACCTTTTTGATTTTTTTTCCCAGTAAGTCGGTATAACGGATAGATGAAATATCGAAAATTGACTTAATCCGGTTTAAAAAATCCATTTCGTTTTCCTCTATATTCAAATCACCTATAACTCCTGCTCCTACCTGATTCCAGTCATTTTCAAGTGAAACAAAATCATAGGCAGGTTCTTCATACGGATGTGTTTTCAGGAGAGCTTCAAGCACTTTGAATTTTAAAAATTCAGGCAAGATAACTTCGATGCGAGTTTCGGCTTCAGCATGAAATTTATTTATTTCACCAACATAAGGTTTTGCCTCATCGTTTGCCCTGAAAGTACCTGTACCTTCCATATTGAAACTGCAGGAGTCGTAATTTCCTATCTGTCCTGCTCCGGCCTCGAATAAAGCTTCACGTAATTTATAGGAATGAATTTTAGGAACATAGGTTATTAATTTGAGTAATGTATTTCGTTTTGGCTGAAGAATCCGAACATGAATAAGTCCAATTTTTTCAGCCATTTTACCACTGACACCTTGCAGCACATTGTCCAGGTTTGTATGAGCGGCATAAATGGCGATATCATTTTTAATCGCCATGCTAACACATCGTTGCACTTCGTTCTGACCTACCAGTTTTTTTATTCCGGTAAAAATCAGTGGATGATGTGATACAATTAAATTACAATTTTTCCGAATGGCTTCTTCAATAACCTTCTCTGTAATGTCTATACAAATAAGTATTGATGTAACTTCCATTTGAGATTCACCCACCAAAAGACCGGCATTGTCATAGCTTTCCTGCAATGCCAACGGAGCCACTTCTTCAATGAGTTCACAAATAGATTTTACATTCATATACTCTTAATTAAAAATTGGTTAGTTTCAAATATATAATTATTCTGCCGAAACAGTTTCTTTTTCTTCGGTAGTAAATTCAGTAATTTGAGCATTGATCAGAATATTATACCAATTCAATAATTTTCGAATATCGCTCGGATACACCCGGTCACGGTCGTAATCCGGAAGAATCTCTGTCAAATAGTTGCGTAACTTGTCATTATCGGCTTTCGGATCAATAGAACATGTTGCCCCTTTTTCCTTTGCTTTAACACTTTCAAGTACTTGTCCCAAGGGCACTTCGGCAGTTTCGGTAAAAATGGCAATATCTCCCAAGGAAACCACTTTATCCTTTGTATAAGCCGGAATCCGTTTTCCATCGATCAATGACTCTACAATCAACATATTTTTACCTTGCGATATCAATTTGAAAAGTCCGGATTTTCCGGTAAGTGATAAGATTTCTTTCAACATAAATTCTTTTTAATTAATTGTTTACAATTAATAATCAATGACTTTAACAAAGTGTTTGCCTTCATTATTAATTTCAGGGTTTACTAAAATATTCGTTTATTCTTCACTTTTTGAGCCGACAAATTTAGCATAAATTTTCAGTTTTGCAAATCTTAATTCCCAATTTATAATTAATAATCTTTAATTATAAATTGTTGATTATAAACCGGCTCAAATCTTTAAGTTTAATTCTTCCTTCATAAATTGCTTTCCCGGTAATAACTGCGGGTACAGCTGATTCATCCAGTAATTCAATATCGCGTATGGAACTAACTCCACCACTGGCAATCAAATACATATCAGGTTGTTCAAGCAACATTCTTCTATAAAGTTCAATAGCAGAACCCTGTAACATACCGTCTTTGCTTATATCAGTACAAATTACTTTATCAATTCCCTGTTGAATATAATTTTTTATAAATGGCATCAGATCCAGTTCAGTTGTTTCCAACCAACCACCAACAGCAATTTTTTCGTTTTTCACATCAGCACCAAGAATAATTTTCTCACCACCAAATTTAGTTATCCAGGCTGAAAAAATATCCGGATCTTTGACAGCTATACTCCCGCCGGTAACCATGGATGCTCCACATTCAAACGCAATTCTCAAGTCGTCATCCGATTTCAAACCTCCGCCAAAATCAATGATTAAGTCGGTTCCTGAAGTAATCCTCTCCAAAACAGCATGATTTACAATATGATGAGCTTTAGCACCATCTAAATCGACCAAGTGCAAGCGACGAATACCTGCATCTGCAAACATTCTGGCCACTTCGAGCGGATTTTCATTGTAAATAATTTTTTGTGTATAATCACCCTGAGAGAGCCGAACACATTTTCCATCAATCAAATCGATGGCCGGTATAATTTCTATCACTTCTGCTTATTATAATTCCAACAATTTCCAAAAAGAAATAGTGAGATGATTACCTGCTTGTTTATGTAAAATGAAACACAAAAGTACTATAAATAGAAGAATACGGCAAACACAGTTGTAATAAATAAATTTATTGTTAAATAAACGATTTCAGCTGTAATAAATTTCAATAAAATCAGTCTTAACAAGTATAATAATTAATTTTCAACTGTTACTATTCTTGAATCGAAGATAACTCAAAAAATATAGATATATTTGCAAAAAAAAATGATATCGCGTGTTTTTTTGAATCTATATATTTAAAAGATGGATGTTTGAAAGTTAAGCAATATGAATTACATGAAGTATTTATCCATATTAATTTTTGCAATTCTTATAATTTTTGATATTTCGGCACAAAACAAAAAAAGTGTTGAAGCTTATTATATTACTTCTCCTTTAAAAATTGATGGAATTCTGAATGAAACGGTTTACCGCAATGCTCTGCCTGCAAAAGATTTTGTTCAGCTACAACCTTACAACGGTAAACCCTCTTTACAACCAACCGAAGCATATTTTTTTTATGACCAAACCGCTATTTATGTTGGTGCATTGCTTCATGATAATAAACCGGATAGCATTTTTAATTATTTAACTGAGCGAGATAACATTGGTATGTCCGATTATTTTGGCGTTTACCTTGATCCGTACAACCAGGGTCAACTTGCTTATGGTTTTTTCATTACTCCGGCTGGTGTTCAGGTGGATATAAAGGCGATAAAAAGTGATGGCGATAATGAAGATGGTAATTGGAATACCGTTTGGGAAAGCAAAACACAAATTACAAAAGAAGGCTGGACTGTTGAAATGAGAATTCCGTTTTCCGCCCTACGATTTTCGGATAAGACTGTGAGTAACTGGGGAGTGAATATGTTTCGAAATATCAGACGGTATAATTCTAATAATTCATGGAATTTTGTTGATAGGAAAGTCTCCGGGTTTATTCACCAGGAAGGACAATTGACGGGTATAAAAGATATTAAATCGCCTGCCCGGCTTTCTTTTAGTCCATATATTGCGACTTATTTTCAACCGAATAATTCTTCTGATAATTCGAAATTCCTGTATAAGGGAGGATTGGATGTCAAATATGGAATTAACGATGCCTTTACCCTCGATATGATGTTGATACCTGACTTTGGACAAATTCAATCGGATGATCAAAAGCTGAATTTATCACCATACGAATTGTATTACGACGAAAAACGGCAATTTTTCACAGAAGGAACCGAGCTTTTTCAACGTGCTAATATTTTTTATTCCCGCCGTATTGGTGCAAGTCCAAAGTTTCCGGCTGATAATAAGCTCACTGATAATGAAATAATTACTTTTTCTCCCAGTGAAAATCAACTGGTCAATGCAACTAAAATTTCGGGAAGGACAGATAAAGGTTGGGGGATTGGACTTCTAAATGCCATGTCGCTTAGTTCAAATGCTATTTTAAAAGATACACTGACAAATACTGCACGAAATGTAATTGTACAACCGTTTACAAATTATAATGTTGTAGTCATTGATAAATCGCTTAAGAACAATTCCTATGTAAGTCTTATCAATACAAATGTTTCGATGGCAAACAACCCGTTTCATGCCAATGTCACAGCTACCGAATTTCAAATCAGGGACAACTCAAAAACTTACGTATTAAAAGGTAAAGGTGGTATAAGTTCCAGGGGTGATACTATCACTGAAACAGGTTATTACGGATCATTATCCGTTGAAAAAAATAAAGGACAATTTAATTGGGGATTTAATGAGTATTTCTATTCCGATAAATACAATCCGAACGATCTCGGATACATTCAAAGGAATAACCAGATAAATACTGAAGCCTGGCTCTTTTATCAAATTATTGAGCCTTTCTGGATTTTTCGTGAATGTCAGGGCGATATATTCGGGGCTTATGACCGGGTATTCCATCCAAATACATTGTTCGACAAAGAAGTTGGATATGATTTAAGTATGCGGTTTAAAAATAACTACTATTTTTCTTCCAGCGGTAAGTTTTCAACAAATCAGTTTGATTATTTCGAACCTCGTGTTGCAGGACGATTTTATCAAAATCCACAAAATCTGAACCTATCGTTCTATTTAAATACCGATCAACGAAAGCAATTAAATTTTGGGATTCAATATAATTATTCAACACAACCGCAGATAAGTCATTTTGCTCACGAAATAAATTTAGAGTGTTATCTTCGATTGGGACAACGTTTTAATATTGAGTATAGTATTGATATGAACAACTCCCGGAATGAACACGGATTCGTTGATTTATCCGAAAATAAAGATTCCATTGTTTTTGCCAAACGTGATGTATCTACTCTCGTGAATACGTTTTCAACTTCCTATATAATAAACAATAAAACCAGTTTGAGTTTAAGAGCGCGTCATTACTGGTCGGGGGTTGAAAATAATCAATTCTTTCTATTGCAAAGCAACGGCTTACTGACAAATAATTCAGAATATTCCGAAAATCAGGATCAGAATTATAATGCATTTACAGTGGATATGATTTTTAGATGGATATTTGCACCGGGTTCCGAGCTTTCGTTGGCATGGAAAACAGCCTCATATTCAAATGAAAATAAAGTCATTTATAACTATATGAGTAATTTTCAAAATGCATGGTTGAATCAAATAAATAGTCTTTCATTAAAAGTTCTTTATTATATTGATGTAAATAGTTTTAAAAAGAAAAAGACGTAAATTTGCACTTCAATAAAAAGAACAAAAAATGGGTTTAGACTTAACTGAGATTTTAAAAATTGCTCCTGCGGCTGTTATCGGACTTACAGTCCATGAATTTTCTCACGCATACACAGCCTATAAACTGGGTGACAACACGGCAAAAAATGATGGTAGA
>JAQTOL010000274.1 GCA_028748945.1 Paludibacter sp. | reverse complement strand
GAGTATCTTTACCGAACCTTGCCCTTTATTGACTATGACATCACCCGAAAATCTTATCCCATTCTTCATTGGCCCGAACATCCGGATTTTACCGGTTGCAAAACCCTTTACATTTTGAACTACGCTTTCAAAATACGGAGTCAGAAACTCAATGCTAAAATTTCGGGCATTATAAATCACATCGATAGAATCTGCTACAGGAGTATAGATTGCATTCGCAACAACGATGGTATCTTTATTGGCATCTGTAAAAGTTCCATGAGCCAATAATTGATTATTTATCTTATCCCAACTTGAATTTACTTTTCCATTCCCGACCCACTTATGATTAAGTGTGAAATCTTTCACCGATAAATCAGCTTCAAAGATCGGGTGTTGAAGAACACTTAACAGAGTGGCTTTCCCGGTAACATTACCTCCAAGACTAATTCCTTTCAATTTGAGGAGACCCATTATAAAATCAAGGTTCAAATCGTTCATTTCTACATTGACACTATCGCTTTGATTTTTTGATGCAAGTCCGTTAATATGAACAAATTGTTTATGACTATCGAAGAGAAAATTATGTATTCCAATCGTACTGTCGGCATTCATATCAATATTACAGGTGTGTATATTCCAGATTGAATCGTCAATAATCACTTGTGTTGGTAAAATTGACACTCTGGCAGCTACTTTGCCACTATCATTCCTGAATTTTGTTTCGGCCAGTATTTCGCCCGCATTGGTAATTTGTTGCGAATTTTGCCAAATGATTCTGGTATGTACGGAATCTTTTGCGGCAGAAGTCAACAGATAAAAATTTATCAAGCCATCTTTCCCATTCAATTGCGTCCTTGTAGTAAGGATTAATTGCTTATTAGGGTTTTCGCAGTGTAAATTAATGTTTTCCAGAGAAATTTTGCCCATACTAAAGGAAGGTATACTTCCATAAAGATCAATCCGTTTTGAATTATCATCAAGATAACCTTTAATGGTTGCAACACCATCCACAGTATAAGGCAATTCAAGAATTTTCGATATTTCCTGAGTATTGGCAATTTTCAAATCAACATCTATGTGATTTGAATATATTTCTGCTTCATTTTTGTTGGCAACAGCTAATACCGGCAAATAGTTTTGTACAATCCGGTTAACAGTTCCACCAATGGTACTGTATTTGAAATTTCCATTAAAGGATCCATTTACATAATCGGATGTGATGGCAAAATGGGTTAAATTCTTTTCAATACGAGATACGAATTGAATTTCATCGACTTTCAAGGTTTTATCTTTATTCCTAAATATTATACTGTCAAAACGCACATAGCCGTTTATGTTATCAAGTGAATTTCCAACCATATTTGTTTTTCCGTTAAATGCCAGGGTAGCACCCTGATATTTATCAATAAGATTCAATGCATAAAAATTGATATTCGGAACTTTTAATTCAAAATTAAAGACCGGTAATTTTTTTGTCAAATCAATCTGACCTGTAAAATGAGCCTCAATATTTTCATCTACCACATTTACATTACCGTTGAAGCCTTTGCCATCGTATTTACCATCCAGTTCGACGTTACGATATGAATATTTATTTATCTGTATTTCTGATACTTTGGCGGAAATTGTTCCCGTTAAACTGGCGTTTCCCTTTTTTGTTCCTGCAGTATTAAAACTAAACGAAGCTTTGCCCAAATGTTTATTATTGAACAATTGACCTAGGGCCAGATTATTGGATTTTATTGTTCCGTTATATGTCCAATCCCTGAGTTCATTTTCTATTTTCAACAAAATATCGGTAGATACGCTCCCGATATTGGTGTTCAAATTGCCATAAGCAACCAGATTACTTAAAAATCCCGTAATATTTCCCTTGTACCGAATCATTCCCAATTGTGTCATTTCGTTGGGGAGTAAAAAAGGTTTCCCTGAAATTTCCGATATAAAATCCTGCAAATCATTTTTTTCAAACCTCAGTTCGTTAATTTGTCCGTAAATAAATGATTCGTCAAAACGTGGAAGTCCGTTTATATCCAGATTCGCCTGAAACAAAAACGATTTACCATATTTAATTTCAACTTTTTGAAAGTGCAAATTGGAAATCCTTCCGGTAATCAGACCTTTGACAGTCACCTTATTATGCATATTTTTAAATTCGGCCACAAAAGCAGCCAAATCGGATAAAGCGACATAGGATGGACTCAAAGGAATATTCCAACGAACTTTTTCGATAATATGATTCAAATCAGCCAGACTATCATATTTTAGTTGAATGTCATCCAAATGAATCTGAGAATTAGGAAGTTGCAAAATAATCTGAGGAAGTTGTACCCCTTTGTGCGAACCCAGAATTTGTGTAGTCAAATTAGTTAATGTTAATCCTGATTGCTCAACGGCATTTAATGACAGAATTCTGGCACTCAGAGTATCTTTGTTCAAAACATCCAGTGAGACTTCTGCATTTATATGCCTAAATTTTAATTTATTTCCATTGAATATGTTTTTTCGAAGTTCCCTGTACATTTTGTGATTTGTATAACAGAATGTTGAATTTCTTATTTCGAATTTTTTAATTCGATATTCTACATGTGTGGAATCATTTTTTTGCGGGTTTTGGAATGCTTTGATAACAAAATCCAGATTGCTGCGCCCACTCTTGTCGACCACCAGATTTCCATATAGTTCGTCGAGTTCCATAGAAGTGATCAAAACTTTTCCTTTGAAAATTTGCCATAAATTGAAATGAGCACTCGCGTGTTTTGAAAACAACAAGGTATCACCCTGTAAATCTTCCACATAAAAATCATCAAGCGTAATTGAATTGAAGAATTTGTATTCTACACGACCTAAACTGACTTTTGATTTGAATTTAGAGGAAAGTTCATTTACTACAGATTGTGCAATAAAATTCTGTACCCTACTTATTTTAAGTAAGATAAATATGATTGCAAAAAAAAGAATTATTCCTGCAATAGTAAAACTGAGTATTTTAAGCGGTTTTTTTATACCTTTGGGCTTTATTTGACAAAAGTAAATAATAATTTGTGATTTTCGCAATCAAAGCAAGCTAAGAAAATAATTTAAAATCTAAAATTAACGATTATCTCTTAACTTTCAGTTAATAACAGGTGTTTTAAAAATACAGTAATCAAAAAACACAGCAAATGCTTCTAAAATAATGAATTCAATAACAATATTAGGCATTGAATCGTCCTGCGATGATACTTCAGCATCGGTAATACGTGACGGGTTAATGCTCTCCAATGTCATCGCTAGTCAGGCTGTTCACACAAGTTTTGGAGGAGTCGTTCCGGAATTGGCTGCCAGGGCTCACCAACAAAATATAATTCCGGTCGTACACGAAGCTCTTAAACGTGCCGGAATCAGCAAAACAGAACTGGATGGAATTGCCTTTACGAGTGGACCTGGCTTATTGGGATCCCTTTTGGTTGGGACTTCATTTGCCAAAGGATTTTCACAGGCGCTGAATCTTCCAATGATGAATATAAATCACTTACAGGCACACGTGCTGGCTCATTTTATCAGTGAGGGAAAACCCGACGAACGGCAACCTGAGTTTCCATTTTTATGCCTGCTTGTTTCCGGAGGAAATTCTCAAATCGTATTGGTGAGGGCTTATGACGATATGGAAGTAGTGGGGCAAACCATCGACGATGCCGCCGGAGAAGCGTTCGACAAATGTGCAAAAGTGATGGGTCTTCCCTATCCGGGCGGACCGCATGTGGACCGATTGGCCAAAGAAGGCAATCCAAAAGCTTTCGTGTTTAATAAACCCCAAATACCCGGATATAACTACAGTTTCAGTGGATTAAAAACATCATTCCTGTATTTATTGAGAGACAAAACCAAAGAAAACCCTGATTTTGTTGCTGAGAATCTGAATGATATTTGTGCTTCGTTACAAGCTACTGTCGTTGACATTTTGATGAACAAACTACGAAAAGCTGCTATAGATTTTAAAATCAATCAGATAGCTGTTGCCGGTGGCGTTTCGGCCAATTCTGCTCTACGACAAGCATTTCACGATCATAAAGAAAAATACGGCTGGGAAATTTTTATTCCTCCTTTTGCATTCACAACTGACAATGCTGCGATGGTTGCTATTACAGGTTACTTGAAATATAAAAATTCCGATTTTTGTTCCATGGATGAAGTTCCATTCTCGAAAGTGACGAATAAATTCTGATAAGTTGTCTGTGTAAAAAAACGATAGTAAATATTCCAACTCTATCATTTATAAATCCTCAAATGAAACTATCCTCTTTAAAGTTACCTGCTAAATTACAACCATACCGGGGAGTGATTGGATTTGCAGTGATTTTATTTCTTTCAAATATTTTCTGGAAATACAATGTCTTGGGTGATGAAACAGATACGGCTGTAAGTTTTTGGGGATTGGATATTTCGGCACCCTTTACATTATTGACAAAAAACGTTGCAGAAACAACGGCTTCAATACTTCAGTTTATTGGTTGGAAAGTGAGTTTGAGTGCTTCAAATGTCATTCGTCAGGAAACAGGAAATTCAGCACAATTAATATGGGCTTGCTCGGGACTTAAACAAGCCTATATCTTCTTTTGTATCCTGGCTTTTTCGCGTGGTCCGTGGTTGAAGAAACTGTGGTTTATACCGTTGGGCTTATTGGTGGTTTATCTTTTCAATATCTTCAGAATTACTTTTATCGTTGCCAGCATTGACAAACATCCCGATTGGTTCGAGTTTTGGCATTTGTATTTCTTTAAATACCTCTTTTATGGAGTAATTTTTGGCATGTGGGTGATTTGGGAAGAAAAAATTGTCGGGAAAGAACTTGAACATAAAAGTACAGTCTGATTTTTAAATATGTAGCATTTTACCATCAGTGAACTCACCCTGACCGGGCGTATAAGTCTATCTGGTATAAGAATTGATTTTGTAAAAATTATGAGAATAAAATGAAGTAATTTTCAATTTAAACTTAAACGTTATGGAACTTTCAAAAAAAGACAAAAAGGTTGCACGAGAAGTTATAGAAAAAGGGTTGCAACGAGAATTTGAAAAAGGTTTAAGAGAGGCAGATTTTATTTTACAAAGTTGGAAAAGCAAAACAAAAGATAATCGTGAAACATACCAACATCTTTACAATCACAT
>JAQTOL010000273.1 GCA_028748945.1 Paludibacter sp. | reverse complement strand
CACCCGCCATGCCCGCTTCGGCCTGCCGTTGCAGGCGGCGATCACCGCGCCGCGATGGCTGCTCGGCCGGACATGGGGGGAGGAGAGCACCAGCCTGAAGATCGAGGACTGTTTTGATTTAAAAAATAATCTTAGTTTATTGACCGGAGTGTTATATTCTGTCGTTTATTCCGACAAATTGCAAGGTTATCCAAATTCTGCAACTGTTACCTATAAAACGTTGGGACATTTTCTTGATATCCCGCTTCGGATAAATTATACATTTCCTATCACTAAAAATCTTAGTGTTTTTGGATTTGCAGGTCCAAATATCAATATTGGACTTTATCAAGGGCAAACCATTACTTCTACACAAACTTATTTACCTTCAAACCCTCTTTATGTTGCTCCGGGATTTACAGAATTATACAAAGCATCGTTATTAAACAGGCTTAATCTGCAAATCGGTGCCGGTGGTGGAGTTCAGTGGAATAAATATCAGCTTAAAGGAGGATACGATTTTGGAATTACCAATCTGAATAAAATGAATACAGGAAATCTATACCAAAAAGGATGGTATGTTTCTTTTGTCTATCAATTCTGATAGTAACAGGTTTCAGTATTTATAATTTAAAGACTAAACACGAATGAGGTTTAGTCTTTTTCATTAATATTATAGGCTTTATATCTTTATTTCTTGGGATTATGATTATTTTTGCATAATAATCAATAAAGAGTTATTTTTCAAAATATGGAGTTATATCCGATTTTTCAACAGCATCCGGTTATTTGTACCGACAGTCGGGTTTGCCCGGAAGGTTCACTGTTCTTTGCACTCAGAGGTGATAATTTCAATGC
This sequence comes from Paludibacter sp., assembly GCA_028748945.1. Lineage (GTDB taxonomy): Bacteria > Bacteroidota > Bacteroidia > Bacteroidales > Paludibacteraceae > Paludibacter. The sequence continues at coordinate 4,302 of JAQTOL010000273.1, read as the reverse complement.
AAACGCTTTTGCTCTATCGGCTTTGGAAAAAGGCTGTGCCTATGCAGTTGTCGATGAAGCGGAATTTGCTATTGACGAACGGTTTATTTTAGTTGATAATGTATTGGAAAGCTTGCAACAGCTTGCGACATTCCACCGGAAGCAGATTGGAACTACCATTATTGGCATAACCGGTACAAACGGGAAGACCACTACGAAAGAATTAATTGCCGCTGTTTTAAATGAAAAGTATAATACGCTTTACACACAGGGAAATTTAAACAATCATATAGGTGTACCGCTCACATTACTTCAACTTAAACCGGAACATCAATTGGCAGTGATTGAAATGGGTGCCAATCATCCGGGTGAAATAAAAATATTAGCCAATATTGCTTGTCCGGATTACGGAATTATAACTAACGTTGGCAAAGCTCACCTCGAAGGATTCGGATCATTTGAAGGAGTAATGGGAACAAAAGCCGAACTCTATGAATATATTTTAGAGCATGGAGGAAAGATTTTCCTGAATAAATACAATGAAAATTTAGTTGCAATGGCCACTAAAACAGGATTTAATATTGACAATTCCAATGTTTGTAAATTTAGTGTCGATCCTGATGACTCTATTTGTAATATTTATGGTAAGATAATTGATTGTTCCCCTTTTTTAAAAATGGAATGTACAATTAAACAGACAAATAGTTTTGACGTAAATACAAATTTAATTGGTGCGTATAATGCTGAAAATGTGTTGGCTGCAGTGGCAATTGGGGATTATTTTGACATTGGGACTGAAAGCATAAAACATGGATTGGAAAATTATATTCCTCAAAATAACCGGTCACAACTAACTGTTACAAACAAAAATAAATTAGTTGTTGATGCTTATAATGCAAATCCTACGAGCATGCGTGCCGCGATTTTAAATTTTGCACAGATGGAAGTAGAGCATAAAACACTGATTTTAGGAGATATGCTTGAATTAGGTGAACAAAGCGATGCAGAGCATCAAATCATTACTGACTTATTACAACAAAATAAGTTTGAATCCGTTTTGTTGGTAGGACCTCAATTTAAAAAAACGCATAATTCTTATCGATGTTTCGATGATACTGATGAATTAATCAATCATATAGAACAACAACCTATTTCAGGGCATTATATATTAATTAAAGGTTCGAGGGGTATAAAACTGGAAAAAGTATTGCAAAAACTTTAACCAATTTATTAATTAAAAAAAATTACATGAATTTCAAATCGATGAAAAAAGGGAATTTAATCATATTGATCATTGCTTTAATAGCTATTGTCGGATTAATAATTGCCGTCTTTTACTTTAATAATAAAGTAAAAGAGAAAGATGCCGAAATGTCGGAAGTAGTTGCAATGATGAATTTCGACAAAGAACAGGTTGAAAGGGAATATACTGATCTTAACTCGGAGTTGGATGGTTACACCAGTGATATTCATAATGATTCCCTTGTCAAATTACTTCAGGACCAAAAAGCAAAGGTGCAGGAATTGTTGGAAGAATTGCGAATTACCAAATCAACGAATGCTGTACGTATTTCCCAGTTAAAAAAAGAACTGGCGACTGTCCGAATGGTTATGATACAATATGTGAATCAGATTGATTCATTGAACACATTAAATAAAAACCTCAAAACAGAGAATGTAGAAGTACACCGCAAATTTCAGGCGGCAACAGCAACTGTTCAACAATTGTCGAAAGAAAAAGATAATCTTAGTCAGGTTGTGAACCGGGCCTCCATAATGGAAGTCACAAACTTCAGTATGGAACCTCTTAACAGTAAAAACAAGAAAACAACCTGGTTTTCACAAACGGCAACCCTAAAGTTTAATTATACCGTTGCAAAGAATATTACCGCCGAACCCGGTGAGAAAACAATCTATTTGCGAATTACAAAACCCGATGATGAATTATTGATAAAAAGTCCGAACAATGTTTTCCCTTATGAAAACAAGAATATCGGTTATTCATTAACAAAGACATTTGAATACACGGGAGATGCCCTGAATGATGTATTGTATTGGAAAGTAAATGAAATTTTGCCGAAAGGAACTTATCGTGTCGATTTTTTCATCGATGGGAACAGGGTGGGTACTTTTCCATTTCTTTTTGAAAAATAGTCCAGATTCAAAATGGAGAAAACAATATATATCACTCAAATAGTTGAAAATAATTATGTTGCAATTGTAAATTGTAAATGATTAAATTGTAAATAATGATATCTCAATCTCATAAATTCACCCACGATGCTGATGCAATTGCTTTCGATGACAAACATCGAAAAACGATTCAGTTCAACATTTCACGCTATGACACGGCGGTGAATAAAGGGATGGCACGATACAATAACGTTGAAAAAGCGAAAGATCAGGCTGCTGCCATAAAAAGAGATGTACTTCAAAATTGGGATAAATACCTACTACAATTTGAAGAAACAATCAGTAACCGTGGGGTAAAAGTGTTGTGGGCAAAAGATGCAGCCGAAGCAACCGGCTACATTGAACAGATTCTGATTGAAAACGATGCAAAATTACTGGTCAAGAGTAAATCGATGACCACGGAAGAAATTGAGTTGAATGAAACTGCCGCACGTATGGGGTGTGAATCGGTAGAAACAGATCTGGGTGAATTTATTGTACAGGTGGCAGGCGAAAAACCTTATCACATTGTAACGCCGGCTATGCATAAATCGAAAGGTGATATTGCAAAATTATTCAATGAAAAATTTGGAACGCCGATTGACAGCACACCCGAAGAAATGACTGAATATGTTCGGCAGGTATTACGAAAAAAATATACGCAGGCACAAATAGGTGTTACAGGTGCCAACTTTCTGATTGCGGATATCGGAGCTGTTTCGGTTACAGAGAATGAAGGAAATGCATTAATGTCAACCGCCTTTCCTAAAATTCATGTTGTTATCGCGGGTATTGAAAAAATTATTCCAAAAATGAACCAACTCGGATTATTTTATCCTTTACTGGCTGCTCATGGCACCGGACAACAGATTACAGCTTATAATACGATATTTACAGGAGCTAAGCAAAATAAAGAAGAACAACAAAGTGAAATGATTGTTATCCTTTTGGATAACGGACGAACAACGGTTTTTGAGGATGATGAAGCTTTTGAATCTCTGGCGTGTATTCGATGCGGTGCTTGCCTCAATGGCTGTCCGGTTTATAAAACAATCGGAGGATATACTTACGACACGACGTATAGTGGGCCAATTGGCTCGGTATTAACGCCTTTCCTGCGAGGATTCAAAGATTTTTCGCATTTAAGCTTTGCGTCAACACTTTGTGGAAAATGCGTGGAGGTTTGTCCGGTCAAAATACCATTGACTGATATATTATTATCAAACAGACGAAAAGCGGTGGAACAAAACCTAAGACCGATTGCAGAAAAAATTCTGATGAAAGGTTTTAAACTAATGAGTTCAAAACGAATCGGCTTTGATTTTTTCCCGGGCATGATAAAAAATGCAGGAACTTATCCATTAAATTATTTTGGTTGGGGATCGAAACGAAAGATGCCTGAATTTTCCAATAAATCGTTTTCACAACAATATAAAAAAACATTTGAAATTAAAAAAAACATTCATAACGACAACTAACATGAAACTAACTGCACAACTCTTTCTTTTTACCTTATTACTGTCTATTATTTTACCTGCCTGTAAAGAAGATGTACATATGGATTGGAAACTCAAGAATGAAGTATGGCTTGAAAACAATAAAAAGCAACCGGGAATAATTGTAACTCCCAGTGGTTTACAATACAAAGTTATTTATGAAGGCTGGAAATTTAATCGTCAACCAAGTGTAAACAGTATTATACGTGTAAACTACAAAGGGTCGTTAATAGATGGTTCGGTTTTTGATTCGGTAGCGACAGGTAAAACGATAGATATGTATTTATCAGGTGCAATTCAAGGCTGGAAAGAAGCATTACCCAAAATGTACGACGGAGCAAATTATATCCTTTATATTCCAAGTAAGTTGGGCTATGACACAATTAAATCGAACGTCGAAATTCCACCTTACTCAACGCTTATTTTCAATGTAACTTTAGATAGTTCTTATAACTAAACAATACCCCAATAGGGGATTTAAAACAGACAGTATGAAAAATCTACTTATTTTCTTTTTTTGTTCGATTGCCGGTATTGCATTTGCAACAGATTATACTGTGCAAACTGTTCCAAATCCAATTACTACTGATGCCCATGCCTTTGTCAGTAATCCGGATGGCATTTTAAAAATGGAAACCGTTCAACAAATGAACAT
>JAQTOL010000272.1 GCA_028748945.1 Paludibacter sp. | reverse complement strand
ATTCCGGAGGTGTTCAGGGCGGCATCAGTAACGGTCAGGATATTTATTTCCGCGTACTATTCAAACCGGTGGCAACCATTGCCAAAAAACAAGAAACACTGGATATTCATCAAAATAAGATTGAACTGGAAGCCCGTGGTCGGCACGATCCATGTGTATTACCACGTGCAGTGCCCATCGTTGAAGCAATGGCGGCATTGACACTTATTGATTTGTATCTAACAAAAACCCCTAACCCCTAAAGGGGAACTTAATTACCAATTTCTGCTATAAACTGACTTTAAATTTGAAATAATTAAACTTAGCTAACCTAATTCCCTCCACGATAGCTATCGGAATAGGGGTTAGGGGTCATATCATGGAAGAAATCACAACACAACATTGGGCCATAATTATTAATCCAAAATCGGGGAAAAAGAAATTTCGTCAACAAAATATTTACCTTTTTCAGATTTTGAAAGAGGCAGGCATTTCTTACGAATATAAAATGACCAAGTTTGCCGGTCATGCAATAAAAATTGCCCGATATTTTGCCGAAAAACATTTTCAAAACTTTATGGTTTTGGGAGGTGACGGCACGATGAGTGAAGTCATCAACGGACTATTGAGTGCAAAAATCGGAAACACAGCTCAACTTAAAATTGCATTAATTCCCCGGGGAACCGGTAATGACTGGGGACGATTTTGGGGATTAACCCGTGATTATAAACATTCAATTGATGTATTTCTGAAAGGAAAACTTCAAACAATCGATATTGGTAAGATTGATTACGATATGGAAGGTGAAAAGGAATCACATTATTTTATCAATTCTGTAGGCCTTGGTTTGGATGCAGCCGTGGTTAATCTGACACATCGTTTGAAGGAGATTTTTGGAAGTCACTCATTTATGTATACCATCTCATTACTTGGAGCCGTTTTTAGCTATAAACCTCATCAGGTGAAAATACATTATGATGATAAAATCATTGATGAAGGTATGTTTACAATGAATGCAGCGAATGGTTGCTATAGTGGTGGCGGCATGAAACAAAATCCCAACGCGCTTCCATACGACGGATTATTGGATGTAATGATGGCAAAAACACCTACATTCTTCGATATTTTGAATGCGTTACGAAGACTTTTTAATGGAAAATTATTGGAACATCCGGTTATACTATCGTTTCAAGCCCGGAATTTCGATATTATTTGCGATGATAATGCTTTAATCGAAGCGGATGGAATTATAGTAAACGGGTTGTCGCCCTACAAAATCAGTGTAATTCCGAATGCAATACAAATGATAGTGCCTTAAACCCCTAGCCCCTAAAGGGGGACTAAATTATTTTCGTCTATAATCTTTGATTACTATAAATATCGTATGTAATATTTTTTATCCCCCTTTAGGGGTTAGGGGTTTTTACAAATTTTTCAGCTTCTTCCAATACATCCAGCTTTCCAACATCCATCATTCGGAAATTATCGGGCACAAATCCCGATATAACCTCATTTTTCATGTTGGATAGATAGAAATCCATAATGGGGAATTTTGCGTCCCGATTCTTCATTAAATCAAACACGTTAGGAGAAAGTACCTGTATCCCAGCAAATGCCAGTTTATTATAGAAATCGATTCTTTTAAGATCCTGCGGTTTTGTTTCACCCGTTTTCTCGTTTATCCACCCGTTTAATCGTAAATCATCATTGAACAGAAGATAGCGGAAGGTATCGCGCTTGCTCACTACCAAAGTCGCCAGACTGTTTGTGCGCAAATGTTGATGGACCAATGCTTTTAAGTCGACATTCGAAAGGATATCCACGTTGTGAACCAAAAAAGGTTTCCCATCATCGAAAAACCATGCGGCATTCCGGATTCCTCCACCTGTATCGAGCAGCATTTCACGTTCATCCGACACTTCAATACGAATACTAAAATTGTTTTTCTCTTTCAAAAAATCAATAATCCGATCGGGGAAATGATGTACATTGACAATGATTTCATCGAAACCCGAATCCTTCAATTTTAAAATCAGATGTTCCAAAAGAGGCTTCCCGGCAATTGGTAGCAGAGCCTTCGGAAGATTATCGGTAATTGGCTTCAGACGAGTACCTAAACCCGCTGCAAAAATCATTGCTTTCATTGAATAGACTTCGTGTTATTATCTTCGTGTTATTTGCCCTTCGGGCGTTATTCATCGTTACTTTGTTTGAATATCTGTTTTTATTAATCTAGTGACTGAATTTATGAAATTATTTAGTTTGATTCCTAATATATTGAAATCGTTCAGCAACAGACTATAAGTGCTTTCATTAATTAATTTTCTTCTTTTTGATTTTTCCAGCCAGGTCTTACTTTCACATAGAGAACCTCTTGAAAAATAATAAAAATTTCGTTGATCTTTATAGGTATTCCGTCCAAAACCTTCACTTATATTTGAACTTACAGAATCAATGGCACGAACCCATTGTTTACCAACAGTGTCTTTCTTAAAATAATCCCATGTTTCTACTATTTCCCAAATTTTGTCAGAAACATCCATCGAAATCTTATAAACTTCCAGGTCTTCAAATTTCATAACGCTAAAAATTAATATCCAACAATAAATAACCAATAATAACGGCAAAGCCAAATAACAAAGAATAACGCTTTAGCAATTAACGAGAAGCAAATATCTCTTCCTTATTCTGTTCCCTGTGGATCAGCTGTACTTCCACTCCAAATAACTTGCTGATATGTTCCGCCGCCTTTTGGGCCGAATAAACCGAGCGATGTTGACCACCCGTGCAACCGAAGCTAATCATTAGATTTGTAAAGCCACGATCTTTATAGCGTTTGACTGAAGCATCAATTAATTCGAAAGCATGTTCCAGAAAATGCAGAATTTCACCATCTTCTTCCAAAAACTGTATGACCGACTCATCCAATCCGGTAAAATGGGCATAACGTTCGTATTTCCCCGGATTATTCACGGCCCGGCAATCGAATACAAAACCTCCGCCATTACCCGAATCATCTTGTGGAATGCCTTTTTTATACGAAAAGCTATAAATCTTCACCACTAAAGGTTTACGTACCGAAACTTCCCGAAATTGTTTCAGTTCAGTCATTTTCTTTAATATCTCCAGTAAATAGGGGTATTCCGAAAACTTATTCTGAAGTATGGAACGTAGATTCTCAAGTGCATAAGGAATGCTCTGCAGGAAATGAGGTTTTTTCTCAAAATACCCGCGGAAACCATACGCTCCCAACACCTGCAAGGTGCGAAATAATACAAAATGCTTCAATTGTTCCCTGAAATCCGCTTCATCAACCGGCATAAATTCTTTCAAAGCGTCCAAGTAAGTCTGAAGCAATTCTTCACGCAATTCCGCGTTGTATTGTGCTTTAGCCTGCCACAGAAACGAAGCCACATCGTAGTACAACGGACCTTTTCGGCCTCCCTGAAAATCGATAAAATAAGGTTCATCATCTTTTACCATTACATTTCGGCTCTGAAAATCGCGATACATAAAGGTATTTGAATGTGACCGGAGTAAAATCCCGGCTAACTTGGTAAATTCATCTTCCAGCCTGTTTTCCTGAAAATCGAGTCCGGTGGCTTTGAGAAAACTATATTTGAAATAATTCAAATCCCAAAAGATGGAACGTTCATTGAATTCGGGTTGCGGATAGCATACCGTGAAATCGAAATCCTGAGCTCCCAGCACCTGAATGGCCGGCAGTTTTCGCATGGTTTTGCGGAGTATTTCTTTTTCCTGTTCGTGAAAAACACCTGTTTTTCGCCCTTCGGCAATGGTATCGAACAGCAAAGTGTCACCCAAATCTTCCTGAATATAAAATCTTCCGTCGTCCGATTGAGCAAAAAACTGCGGAACGGGTAAACCTTTGCTGTGAAAATGTTTCGCCATTTCGATAAATGCCTTGTTTTCTTCAAGGGAAGTACCTTCCACACCAATAATGGACGTGTTTTTGCTTTCCAGCCTGAAATAACGCCGGTTGGAACCGGAGGCGGAAAGTTCTTCATTACTAAGCAGTTTTTCGTGGGTTTGTTGTTTGAAAAGTGTTTCGAGTTCGGTCATGCTAGTGGGTTGAATGATTACAGGGGTTTGATGTTTGTGCAAAGATACAAACTTCATTTAGATGATTCGTAAGATGGTTAACAAAAGTTCGTGTCAGGTTTTATTTAGAAAATATACTTTTTTTAGTTTTTGATAAAAAATGAATATATTTGTTGAAAATTTTGACTTGAAGTTTTTGGTTCTTCATCGTTTATTGAAATTTATGAAAAAGTCCATCTTTTCGACATTTATTTTCATGATTACGGTTTTGCCACTGCAAGGTTTAAAGGCAATCGATGTGGTATTTAATGTTGTTGTTCCATCATCAACCAACCAATGCTTGATTGTTGGAAATTTTGTTGGTTGGAACATTGTCGATGCCAAAAAATGCAGCAAGATTGACCAAACCCATTACAGAATCATTCTGAATGATAGCACATGGAATGATAGTGTCACAATTTCAAACCTGAAATACCTTTATCTTAGCCATCCTTGCGACTGGATGTACGTAGAAAGAGCTAAAGACGGTTCTTTCACCAGTGAAAGAACCTATAAAGAAGGGGTAAATGATACGGTAGCTAAATGGATTGAGGAATATTATGAAGAAATTGTCCCCTTTCGTGTAACTACTCCGAAGGGAACCAGACATTGTTATTTATATGGGAATGTGTATGGTCAGAATATTCCGGTTGGTAATTATGAATTAGATATGATTTCTGTGAATAGTGACAGTACTGTTGTATTCCTGGCATTTTTAGCCCCGAATTATTTGACCTGCGATAATACTATTTCATATCGGTTTTGCTCGGGACCGGGTCTTGATTATGACCAGTTGATACCTTCTGCAAATTTTGGATCCTCTGATGTAAATCCTGTTGTCTATGCATGGAAAGCCACCTATACTGCAGTTAACCAGCAGTCGGCAAGCAATGTAAGTATTTCCAGTAATGCTTCGGATATCATCATTGATGGAACAGAAGTGAATGATATTATAAATGTATATAGTATAACCGGTTTGAAAATCCGGACTTATAAATCTGTAGGTGAACGCATCGTTTTTGCAGCGCAAAAGAACGAAATCTATTTTGTGACAACTCACTGTA
>JAQTOL010000271.1 GCA_028748945.1 Paludibacter sp. | reverse complement strand
ACCAGGTGTCTACCATTATTTTCCCCGATTACAACAGTGTCAGAAAAGAACAAACATTTATTTCCAAATGCATAGACAGGGGTCTGTCAGTAATGGTCTCTCCACCCTTTGAAGGACTGGATTCAGGGAATCAGGTTCGTCGTCAAATGAAACCCATTCAATTTGAAGACTTGCTGGGAAGAGAAGAAATTAGAATTGATATGGCCAGAATAAGCAGCCAAACCGATGGTCAGGTAATTTTAATAACAGGTGCCGCCGGATCCATAGGCAGTGAATTAGTGCGCCAGTTGGCAAAATTTAAGCCGAAACTGCTTTTATTGTTCGATAATGCTGAGACTCCGCTTCATAATTTACGGCTGGAAATGGAAGAATCTTATCCTGATCTGAAGTTTATACCCATAATCGGAGATGTCCAGAGTGAATCAAGGTTGAATTTTGTCTTTCGGAAATATCGACCCAAAATTGTTTATCATGCTGCTGCGTATAAGCATGTTCCGTTGATGGAGGAAAATCCCTGTGAAGCCATTCTGGTAAATGTACTGGGTACCATGCAGGTCAGTAATTTCGCGGTTAAGTATAATGCCGAAAGTTTTATTATGATTTCCACCGATAAGGCGGTAAATCCGACGAATATAATGGGTGCATCCAAAAGAGTGGCCGAAATTTATATACAATCACTGGCCATGGAAAGTGAGAAAAATGGCAGTAAAGTCAATTTTGTCACAACCCGTTTTGGCAATGTTTTGGGATCGAACGGTTCGGTCATTCCCCATTTCAAAGATCAGATTGAAAAAGGCGGCCCCGTCACGGTAACCCATCCGGATATTATCCGTTATTTTATGACTATTCCCGAAGCCTGCAGATTAGTATTGGAGGCTGCTTCATTCGGAAATAACGGTGAAATATATGTATTTGATATGGGAAGTCCGGTCAAAATTGTGGATTTGGCAAAAAAAATGATTGAATTGGCCGGATTTATTCCCGATAAAGATATAAAAATTGAATTTACAGGTCTGCGTCCCGGTGAAAAGTTGTATGAGGAATTATTGAATGATAAAGAGTTAACCATACCCACCGAACACGAAAAAATTACGGTAGCATTTGTCAGAAAATATGATTTCAGCACTGTCGTGAATTCCATCGAGTTGATGATCGAATTTTCCAGAAAAGTGGATGTTGAGAATACGGTAAGAAACATGAAAAAATTAGTTCCTGAATTTATCAGTAAAAATTCATGTTTCTCCGAATTAGATAAATATAAGTTGCCTAAAACCCATCCATTGACTTTTAATTACAGAAATGTAAAGCAAATGTCGTGGACTGAGAATAATGCCCCGGAGGAAAATTAAACAATTATTCCGACGCTAACCAAAAAACCTTGAAAACTTTTCAAGGTTTTTTTTTGTTTCAAATGGAAACTTGGAAACTTTGTTACGTTTTAAGTTCCCAAAGTTATTAATGTAATACACAGAATATGAATAATATAAAATTTATTTCCAACTTTGTAATAAAAAAATAATCAGAATATAGTAGTTTGCACCAATTTTTTATCTAATTTTGCAGCGATTTAATAAACTCTTCATGGAATCTCAACAGGAATTAATAATAAATACAGCCGGTCGCTTATTCGATCAGTTCGGAATACGAAGTGTGTCGATAGACAATGTCTGTAATGAATTACATATATCAAAAAAGACCTTTTATACGTATTTTCTGCAAAAGGAAGATCTGGTGGATGCAGTATTAAGCAATCAGAAAAAGAACAATAATGAGAAATACGAAAAAATGTTTAAGAACAAGAATGCCATCGATTCATTGATTCTTATCATTAAAGAAATAAAGAAAAATGCAGAATGTGAGTCTCAAACAATGATATACGACCTGGAGAAGTACTATCCAAAAGTATTTGAAAAACACATGGCTCAAAATTCGGAAGTCATCAGGCTTGGGTTTCAACAGAATTTAAAACAGGGCATTGAAGAAGGTTATTACCGCGACGATTTGGATGTGGAACTCATTTCATTGTTTCATTCCATTCAGATAAGAAATACCTTTGACATGATGCAACAAGCGAATAAAAAATACAGCAAAAAACGGCTGATTGACTTTTTTATCGATTTAATGATCCATTTAATAGCCAATGAAAAGGGATTGAAGTATATGGAAGAACATGAAAACAAAGCAGATTAAGTGTCTCAACGGAGTTTTTTACTTTTTCATCGGGTAAAAATAGTCACTCAACGATTTTTATACTGATTTGAATACGAATACAGGTACTTTTGTCGGGTCAAAGGACCGCTGCTAAATTAATTCGAAATGAATAATATCTAATAATAAATAAAATGATTGTGATTAGGATAAAAAGAAAAATTGTATTGGTAACTGCCATACTTTGTTTGTTACCAAATGTGCTGATAAAAGCACAGGATACGCTCACGGTATCATTGTCTAAAGCATTGGAAATAGCTATGAGCGAGAGCCCTACCATTAAAGTGGCCAACAAGGAAATTCAACGGGTTGATTATTCCAACAAGGAGAAAATGGCAGCGTTGTTTCCAACTATCTCAGCTTCCGGATCTTATCAGCGGGCATTGAAAAAACAACGTATGTTTTTCTCTATTCCGGGAATGCCTTCGGACCCTAATGGATTTGAAGTGGGACAAGACAATACGATTAATGCCGGTTTATCGGCTTCGATGCCATTAATTTCGCCCACGCTTTGGGCTTCGCTGGAAATGACTGAAACAGATGCTAAGTTAGCACTGGAAACTGCCCGGTCATCGAAACTTTCATTGGTAAATCAGGTAACCAAAGCTTATTACACTATTTTATTGACACAGGATCAATACAGTGTATTTAAACGCAGTTATGAAAATACCGCTGAAAATGCCCGCATTATTGAAAACAAATATAAACAGGGTACAGTTTCTGAATTTGAATGGATTCGCGCGGATGTGCAGGTTAAGAATGCAGGTTCCAATGTAGTTTCTGCAGAAAGTGCCGTTAATATGAGTAAGTTGCAACTGAAAATGTTGATGGGTGTAGATATGTTTATCGGATTAAAAATTGAAGGCAGTTTGGCCGATTTCGAAAAGAATATGTACGGAGATGTGTTATCCATTGATACAACGAGTCTCAAAACGAATACGGATTTGAATCAGTTTGATATAAAATCGATGCAATTAAACCAGGCATTCAAAGTACAAAAAGCTGCCTGGTGGCCTACATTGGCAGCTAGTTTTAATTATCAATACATGTCGATGACAAATGATGGCGCAGCTCTGAATTTCTTTCCAATGTCAACTGCGGCAGTTCAACTCTCCATTCCGATTTTTCAGGGAGGTGCAAGAACATACAAAGAAAGACAATTGAAGATTCAGCAAGGTCAGCTGAAAGACCAACGGGATAATCTGCGTAGAAGTCTCGAAATGCAGGCCATCACATACCTGGATAATATCAAAAAGGCGATGGAAAAGATTGAATCGAACAAAGAAGGTTTACGTCAGGCCGAAAAAGCGGTGTCGATTTCGAAGAAACTTTATGAAGTCGGTTCAAGTACCTACCTCGATTTGTCAAATTCAGAACTGGCTTATATTCAAGCCGGCTTAATGTATAATCAGTCTATTTTCGATTATTTGTCTGCCAAAGCTGATTTGGAAAAATTATTGGGAAAAGACACTAAATAGTTAATAGTTAATAGTTAATAGTTAATAGTTAATAGTTAATAGTTAATAGTCTGTAGTTGACAATTGATAGATAATTGTCGATCTTAAATAAAAATTTAAAAAAGTAAATATTTAAAATGATCAATATGAAAAAGATTAAATTAACTGGAGTGGTCCTTCTGACACTGGTTATCGGTTTGACTTCGTGCAATAAACAAAAACCAACCGAAACGGCTGTTGTAGCTGAAATTCAAAATGTCCGTTTACATGAAGCCACTGTACGCGATGTGGAACAAACCTTCGAATTGACGGCAACTGTTTTGCCCGATACAAAAAACAGTATTGCTCCATCGGCTCCCGGTCGTATCCGAGATATTTTGGTTGAAGTGGGACAACATGTCTCTAAAGGTCAGAAACTGGTTCAAATGGATGTGGCCAATCTTTCAAATCTGGAAACACAGATTGAAAATGTAAGACGTACGTATAAACGTACGCAGGAACTTTTCAATGTAGGTGGTGCATCGCAACAGGATTTGGATAATTCGAAACTTCAGTTGGATGTGGCTCAAACGAATTTAAAGAATCTGACAGAAAATACCTTTCTGTTAAGCCCGATCAGTGGAGTTGTAACCGCCCGGAACTACGATAACGGCGATATGTACTCGGGTCAATTGCCGGTACTGACTGTTATGAACATCAATCCGGTAAAATTATTGATCAATGTTTCGGAGTCATTTTATTCAAAGGTGAAAAAAGGAATGCCAGTAAAAATTGGATTTGATGTATTCGGTGATGAAACTTTTCAGGGAAAAGTAAATCTGATTTACCCTACAATAGATCAGAATTCACGCACTTTTGCAGTTGAGATCAAAGTGAATAATAACAATAATAAAATTCGCCCGGGTATGTTTGCCCGTGTGACACTGGAATTTGGAAAAGTGAAACACGTTGTTGTTCCCGATTTATCAGTAATTAAACAAACCGGCTCAGGAGCTAAATTTATATTTGTTTTTAATAATGGGAAAGTCGAATACAGGGAAGTGGAAATAGGACGAAGAGTTGATTCAGATTTTGAAGTTATCTCGGGTGTAAAAGCAGGTGAACAAGTTGTTGTGGCTGGTCAGTCGAAACTGGTGGATGGTGCTGCTGTAAAAGTTATCAAGTAAATAGATTAGTCCCAATGATAATCGGTTGATTGATATGTGGGATTAGATACATTGTGAATTATTAATTGTGAATTATTAATTATTAATTAAAGAATATGAGTTTATACGAAAGTTCGGTGAGAAAGCCGGTAATGACTTCGATAATATTTATTGCGGTGGTTATTCTGGGAATTTTCTCTTACAATAAATTGCCAATAGATTTGTTGCCTAAGATTGAAACCAACACCATTATGGTTATGACAACCTACGATGGTGCCAGCGCCTCAGATGTTGAAACAAATGTAACACGGCCGCTGGAGAGCTCTTTGAATACGGTCTC
>JAQTOL010000270.1 GCA_028748945.1 Paludibacter sp. | reverse complement strand
GATGGAATTGCATACGCCAACACAGAAGATTTAGTTGATTGCGGTCCGGGAGTATATGATTTTACAGTTACAGATAAAAATAATTGTGCCCCTCAAACTGCATCATTTACTTTAACAGAGTCATCTAAAATAGTAATCACTTCGAGTATAACCCATATTATCAATAATGCGGATGCCAGAAGTGGTGCAATAAATATTTTTGTAACCGGTGGCAATCCACCTTATACTTATGCATGGTCTAATGGAGCTACCACCAAAGATATTAGCAATATTCCCGAAGGCAATTATTTAGTGAGTGTAACCGATTCAAAACAGTGTATACAAATGGCACAGTTTGAGGTGTTTACCCAAGAGCCTATCGTTCTGAATGTTAGTCTGAAAAACGATTTTGATTGTAGTACTAAAGAACCTGTAAAAGTATGTACAGCTATTGTTACTGGTGGAATTCCACCATACCAATTCGTTTGGAGCAGAGGAATTGTTAGTGGAGTCAATAATGAAATCATGACAGCAAACCAGAATGGCACTGTGAATTTGAAAGTGACTGATGCATACGGATTAACTTCAAGTATATTATTTAATATTGAAACTTTCGTCGGGATTGATTATAAACTCATAGACTGTACCCGGTATTTGTCACAGTTTAATGCGTTAGATCCTGATGTTGTGGGACAAAATTATAGTTTTTCATGGGATTTTGGAGATGGTGAAAACTCTACACTTAAAAATGTTCAGCATAGTTTCTCAACCTATGGGACCTATAATGTCAAATTGACTATTTCAAGTGAGTCTTGCAGTAGTATATATCAAAAAACGGTTGTTTTTGCACCCTTACCTAAATTGTTGTATGAGAATGAAATAAAGCTGTGTGAAGGAGATTCAATCGTTCAACGGGTAACGAATGCAGTAACTCACAGATGGAGCGATGATTCTATGGCCGATAGTTTAATGATTAAGCATAAGGGCGATTATAGTGTTATTTGTACATCAACGGATGGCTGTCTGGATACTCTGAATTTTAAAGTGACTTGTGACCTTTTCAACTATACCATACAATCAGATAGAGAGGAATTGTCTCTAGATAAAAAAACCTTACACTTGTGGAGCGAAAATATTCCATTTTCCAATTATTCCTGGGACTTTGGAGATGGAACTGTTGGTAATGGATATGATGTCAAACATTCATTCAATGTATTGAAAGAAGGTTATTATGATGTGAAATTGAAAGTAATTAATCCGAATGGTTGTCCCGAATACGCCACAAAACGTTTTTGGATTGTAAATAACTCCGTAACAAATAGCTTTTCACCAAATGGTGATGGTGTGAACGATGTATTTTTGGAGGGATGGCACATAAAAGTTTATAATCGGAATGGAATTTTAATATTTGAAGGAAATAACGGGTGGGATGGTACTTATAAAGGGAGTATTGTCTCGAATGGAACTTACTTTTTCATAATGGATTATATTTCTGAGTCCGGCCCCAAGTACAAAGAAGGTTATGTAATGGTTGCTAAATAATTTATGCTAAGAATGAAAAAAACCATTATCCTGTTTGCACTAAATATAGTATGTCTCGTCGGACTTGCTCAATCGAATATTCGGTTAAACAATTATTGGGAGAACACATATTATATAAATCCGGCATCAATAAATGCTCTTCATTTAGGTGAAGTGAGTATGGCAGGACAAAAGCAGTGGTTAAACTTACCGGGTTCGCCTACTACTTTTTTCGCTACCGGTACTACCTATCTTGATAAATTGAAAACACAATTCGGATTGAAAGTCTACCAGGATAAAATTGGTTTTACATCAACTTCCGATATAAGTCTTTCGTATGCTTATGCAGTTACGCTTAACAGGGAATGGCGGCTTAATTTGGGATTGGCTGTAAGTTACCAAATGTTGTCATACGATCTGACTGATGTGAATCTTGAGAATAGCACCGATTCAAAATTTTATGACAAGTTATTAAGCGAAAATAATTTTAATGCGGATCTGGGTTTCGAATTTCGGTACAAAAAGTGGAAATTCGGAGGAGCAAGCCAAAATATATTTTCCTTGTTTTCAGATATTAATAAACAATATGTGAATACGAATTTTCTTTATACAATGTACCGTCAAAATTCGACGGAATTGCTGAATCTTGGAGTTGGTGTATGTGGTATTCAATATGCAAATTATTATCAAATGGAAGTCAGTGTGGCAAATTACTTTAAATTGTCGGAAAACAATGACCAGTTTCATATTGGTGTATATTATAAAACGATGAATCAGATGGGTGCAATTCTGGGGTTCAATTTGAGTAATAATATCAATGTTTCTTATAATTATGGTTTTCTCTTAGGTGGTCTTAGCAGAAGTTCAATAGGATCGCACGAATTAATAATTTCATATCAATTTGATAAACCAGATAAGTGCTATAATTGTGATTATTAGTTTGTTGTTGGCTGGCTATTGATATACACAATATTTGATTCATAAAACCTATGTTTTAAAACAATTGACTTTGACTATTTTTTAATAAAATCCCCGATTTTCATAGATTTTTAAGTTTGATCATTCAGTTTGAGTCATCAAATTTTTGATTTGGATAACCGGATAAATAAAAAAACGATGAATTAGAGAATAATTTCCGCAATTTGCGGGCTTAATCGTATCTAATTAACGAAAATAAGTTGTACTTTTACACCGTTTTTAACAATGTTTGTTTTGAGTGATTATTCGTAATTTGCCATTTTTAAAAGTTTTTCTTTGAATCATTTGAGGACCTTTTGGCAAATCAATAACTATATTTTATGAGACAATATTTTAGGTACTTGTTTATTCTTGTTTTTACAATTGTTGCCGTGAATTCCTATGGCTCGGTTGTAAATTCAGGTAATACCGGTTTGTCCCGTTTTGAAATTGGAAATTTTGAAATGGAAGATAAAACGGCAAATGCAACACCCGATGCTACAATTACCGGTACGGGTTCAGGAACTACATACAATGGTGTTCCGGTTTTTGAGGCCTGTACCAATACCACCACTTTATTTACATTTACCAACGCTTCCACCACAATTTCCACAAATGCAAAATATACAATAAGTTGGGGTGATGGTGCACCGGACTTTGTTGCCACATCGTGGACAACAACTTCACATACGTATAAAGCCGGATTCTGGAATATGGTTTATAAAGTAGATGGATCCGATGGCTCAACCATAACGAAAGCATATATAGTTTTTGTCGGAAGCACGCCCGCCGTAATTTTTAGCACACCTTCCAATACCGATATTTGTAATCCGACTACATTGACTTTCCCGATTGGCGGAACGCGAAATAATCCTCCCGGAACAACCTATACGGTAACCTATACTGACGGGTCAGCACCGGAAGTTTATAATCATCCACCACCGACTTCTGTATCGCATACTTTTACAAAACCATCGTGTGGTACCACAAGTGCTAACTACCCTAACTCATATTCTGCCACAATTATAGCATCAAATCCCTGTGGTAATTCAACAGTTGTAGTAGCTCCGATTTATGTTTCAACAGCTCCGGTGGTTGATTTTACACTGCCCGCATCTGTGAGTTGTATAAATAGTCCGGTATGTTTGACAAATACAACACCTGCTGGGACTGTTGCGGATCCGGCCGGTTGTCTTAATCCGAACGTTGTTTGGTCAATATCTCCTTCCACCGGTTTTACATTGACGAGTGGTACTCTTGGAAACGATTTTGGTTCAGCTAATCAGAGTAACTGGTCATCCGGATCTAATCAAATCTGTCCAACGTTTACAACGCCCGGCACGTATACAATTACTTTAAAGGTGGGTAATAAATGTGGTATCGACCAGAAAACAAAAACGATTTGTGTAGAAACACCCATTGTTCCTCAATTTTCGTTGGTTAAGAATGCTAATTGCACGACGTTGGATGTGAATGTTCTAAATTCAACGGTTACTGCAAATGCATGTAGTGCAACAGTATATAATTGGAATGTTAGCTATGCAGCGGGATATTGCGGGACGGCTCCGGCTTATAACTATACCAATGGAACGAATTCTTCATCTGTAAATCCGTCATTTCAGTTTGTAAATCCGGGGACATATACGATTCAATTGTCGATTAGCAATTCCTGCGGTACTCAAACAGCATCGCAATCGGTCATTGTAGAAATGAAACCACCTACTGTTGTAATAAATGATATCGCTGATTTTTGTGGAACGGCAGCTATTAAACCCTCAGCAGTCGTTACAAATTGTGCGCCACCAGCATCTCCGTTAAATTATAGCTGGAGTTTCCCAGGGGGAATTCCGGCTACTGCCAACACCGAAGATCCGGGAACTATTACATATGGCTCAGTGGGTGATTATACGGTTACACTTACTATTTCGAATGCATGTGGAGTGAATGTTACTGCTACAAAAACATTTTCGGTGAAGCAGGTGCCAAAAATCACTAATGCAGTTTTATCTCAGGCAATTTGTTCGGGTGAACAAACGGATTTGGTTACTATAACAGCTGATAGACCCGGTACAACATTTTCGTGGATAGCTATGGGTTCAGCAGGTATTTCAGGTTTTACCGCATCGGGTACTTCAAACACGATTCCTCAACAAAGGATTTTAAATGCCAATAATTTTGCAGGAACCGTTACCTATGCAATTACTCCGGTTTTGGGTGGATGTTCAGGATTGGTTACAAACTATGTTGTTACAGTCAATCCAATTCCGGTTTTTACCAGCCAACCGACTTCAAGTACTGTTTGTCGGGGAGGAACAGCTACACAACTATCTGTAAGTTTTAACTACGGATCATTTCCGGGGTATCAATGGTATGCCAATACAGTTGATAATACTTCCACTGGAAACCTGATTCCGGGGGCTAATTCTGCTACTTATAATCCTCCAACCACTACTCTCGGTACAGTTTATTATTATTGTATTGTAACATTTCCTACGGCAACCTGTTCCAATATTACTTCCAATACTGCAAATGTAACAGTTACAGCTATACCTTTAATCAGCACACAACCAACGCCTTCACAAAATATATGTATAGGTGGAACTTTACAAACACCATTGACATTCAGTTATGTAGGAGGAACTGGTAACGTATCTTATCAATGGTATTCGAATACATCCAATTCAAATATTGGTGGTACTCCAATTTTTGCTGCAATA
>JAQTOL010000269.1 GCA_028748945.1 Paludibacter sp. | reverse complement strand
ATCGGGTTGTCCGATATTGAGATGATACACTTTAATACCGCGTGCCTTGGCTTTATCGGCTAAGGGCACTAATTTACGAATAGGCGATTCGGGCATTGCCTGCCCACGTTGTGATGTGTGTGGCATGAGTTCAGTTATCAGTTATCAGTTATCAGTTATCCGCTCAAATATTAAAATTGCGGCATATTAACTACTGAAATTCATATTTTAAATAATTGCGGCAAAATTAGTGAAATTAACCCGAGAAAAAAAGGATTTCAGTTACAAATTGGAAGCTAGTTTATAGTTTATAGTCGGTAGTTGGTAGTTGGTAGATAGAAAAGTAGTTGACAGTTGATATTTATTGCATTCTTTATATATACACTATAAACTATAAACTATAAACTACCGACTATTTCAAATCCACAAGCAATCTGAGATTGTATTGTCGTCCGGTAAGATAATTGGGCACCGCCATTTGCTGTCCGTAAATATCCGTCACCCAGTAATATGAATTTACATTTCTAAAGTCTAATAAATTGAAGACTTCCAGATTCAGCCAAATACTCTTTACATGCTTCAACCAGGGTTTGTCCAGTACTCTGTCGGTTCCATTCACCAAAACCCGTGAAGCGCCAATATCCACCCGCCGGTATGAAGGTGTACGGAAAGAAGAACGGTACTGAATACTCCGTGGAGGCCCAAAAGGTAAACCATCGGAGAAAACACCTTTTAACTGGAGCTTGTATTTCGGGTTGTTGGGTAAATAATCCTGCAATAAAACGGAAAAAGAGAAGCGCTGTTCGCTCGGACTAGGCACCCAACCGGGATAAACAGTTGTAGAAGTCAGTATTTTCCCATCAGCATCATATGTATGAGTCAGATACGAATCTCCGATAATATCCTGTTTGGCATTCATCAACGAAAAATTGACCCAGGAATCGGTTCCCGGCACCAATTCACCCGAAAGTTTAAAGTCAACCCCCGCCGTGTACGCTTTGGCATCATTTTTACCCGAATACCGGATACGGACATTATCGACCGAATAGGAAATAACCCGGTCGGCAAGTTTTAGGTAAGCTTCGGTGGTAAACTTGAAAGGTCGTCCCCAGGCCCGGAAATAATGATCGCCTCCCAACACAAAATGCAGGGATCGTTGGGCTTTAATATTGGAATTCAAGTGAATATTGACATTTCCCAATGCATCAGTTAATGTATCGCGGATTTCCTTGTAAAATGGTGCCTGATAATATACACCTGTTGCAAACCGGAAACTAAAATCTTTTTCCCAATGCGGTAACAGAGAAATGGAGAAACGCGGACTCACGAGCAATTCTTTGTTGAAAGTCCAGTAATTTGCCCGTAAACCACCGGTAAACGAGAACATACCTGCATCGGTATTCCATTTATACGTATTCTGAAAGAAAGCGGTCGAACGCCAGGTTGACAACAGGTTGGAGGCTTTCATGTTGTAATACAGGTTTACCCGCGTATCACTGAACGGAAGCGAATAACCGGCAGAATCACGCCATTCCCATTCGCTTATTTTATCGGAGATAATTTCATTCTGCAAATTCAGCCCCCAGTTCATCTTATTTTTACCGATAGTATATTCACCCAAATGAGCGATATTAGCCACAGTTGCATTCAGGCGGTTCCGGGCATGTTGCTGATATTTACCGACACCTAAGGATTCGCCTGTTTGTTTGGTTGGATCGAGATCCATTTTGACTTCACTCACCACATATTCACCCAAAACATCATAAGTCTCACTTTCGTTGGTGTGAAATGTCGACGCCAGCAAACTCAGTTTCATTCCTTCCTTCGGTTTAAAATTAAGTGTCAGCGCACCAAAAGATGTACGAAACAAATCCTGTTCCTGACCTTCGAAAGATATTTCCAGTTTTCGTGCCATATTGTAGGTCCCAAAATTTGTTTCGCGGGTTTGAGGAATAAACTGATAGGAGTTTTGCGAAAAGTTACCCAAAAAAGTAAGTTCCCATTTAGGCTTTAGCTGGTAAGTCATATAGGTTTGATAATCCAGAAATGCCGGATTATATTCCGCTTTCGTATCCAGGGTACCGAGCAGATAAGCGGACGTTTTGTAACGAATACCATGCATTTGGGTAAACTTTTTGTTGGCTGTACCCAGATAAAGCGACGCACCGAGCAAACTTGCCGAAGCGGATGCTTCAAAGCTGGTCGGTTTTTTATAATTTATATCCAGTACTGACGACATTTTATCCCCGTATTTAGCATCGAAGCCACCGGCTGAAAAAGCGACATTTTTCACCATATCGGGATTGATAAAACTTAATCCTTCCTGTTGCCCGGCACGCACAAGCAACGGACGATAAATCTCTATCCCATTGACATATACGGCATTTTCGTCAAAGTTTCCTCCACGCACATTGTATTGTGAACTGAGTTCATTACTTGAGTTAACACCAGCGAAAGTGATTAGCAGGGATTCTATTCCACCCGAAGCATTCGGAATAAGTCTGTATTTTGTCGCGTCAAGCACATCAAGGGTGGATGTCTGGCGGCGTTGTCCGATCACATTTATCTCGCTGATTTCTTTCGACAGAGCCGGAAGTTCAACCGATATTTGAATAACTTTATGTGTTGGAAGTATGGTGTGTTGTATGGATTTGTATCCCAACATGGAATAGACAATGGTTGCCGAGTCTTTAATATCCATAATCAACTCATAATAACCATTTTGATTGGTAGAAGTTCCGATTTTCGTATTCTGAAAATACACATTTGCCAGTTCAATTCCACGGTTATTGGTGTCAATAACGTATCCGTAAACACGTACTTTAGTCTGCGCCGACACACTCAATGAAAAAATTAAAATACAAAGGATATAAAAAAAATAGTTCTTCATGCAAGCATTATGTCAGTTCAGGATAAAGGTCTTATAAACCTCTTTTTAACGGAAAAAGTTACTGTTTATTTTATTTGAAGGATTTAAATTGATGACAAAGATACTACAAACAAAATTCTTTTTGCAGAAAGTATAATCTAAAAAAATATATTTATTTGAATTTTAATCTATTGCAAAAAATAGTATGGAGTAATAAATATACAGCTATCTCCAACAAATTATTGGAGATAGCTGTATCATATTTTTATAACAATTCTTTAATCTGAAATAAAGGAAGAACCTAATTCTTTACACACCTCACCGAAAAACCATAATTTTTATTATAATTTCCACTAACAAAGCTGGCATCATTATAGCTCATATCCCTGCACCATGCACCACCGGAAATTCCTTCCGTCGTACTCCACCAAGTGGCATCATATCCAAGACTATAATACAATGTAGGAGACAGATTGCGCCACCCTCCGGGAAGTGCTGTGAAACCACTTTCGTTAGTTGCTCCGGTATTCGGACTTTGCCAATGAGAAGTTCCTGATTCTTTTAATTTTCCACCTGCCACGCTTACTCCACCCAAATAGGCCGACAATATTGTCCAGTCTGCATCGGTTGGTACACGCCAACCGGTTGGGGCCAGTTTTCCCGTATTGACAGTATACCAGTTGTACAATGCTCCATAAGTAGTTTTATAGCTTGAAGAATTATTATACCAACAATACGCCGGAGTAGACAGATTATTCCAGGAAGTTGTATCCGTAACCAAGGGTATTGTCGTTCCATCGTTATAATGAGTTGTTTTCAGGTTTTCCACCATCCACACCTGAGTACCTATGGTGACAGTATGATAAACATTCCCATCATAGTCGCTTACAGTGGCAGTGGCGGTTGCAGTAAAACTTAACTGAGAGCCATAGGCTGTACCGGTGCTATTCGTGGCATAAGCGCGTACGTAATAAGTAGTGTTTACGGTTAGTCCTGTTATTGAACTTGTAAAAGTACCGTTCCCGCTTCCGTCAATTGTTTTAAAATTACTTGTTGTAGGATTTCCGGTTGTATTCCAACAAACACCTCTTGCTGTAACCGTATAACCTCCGTTCGAGGTAATATTACCGCCACTAGTTGCTGTTGTCGCAGTTATAGATGTCACATCCGTGGTTGTAAGTACCGGATATCCTGCATTACTCAGGGTTGTAAAATATACCTGATTTCCATAGTATATATTTCCCTGGGCACTAATGGTATAAGCACGTGCATAATAGGTTGTTGAGGATTGTAAATTATAGAAAAAAACCGAATACGAACCTAATTCAGCATCATCCTGGTAATTAATATCCTCAGTAGTCGGATTTTGCGACCTGCCTGCACAAATTCCCCAGGTAATTGTCCGGTCCTGAGTAGCAGAAAAAACAGCACTTACGTATGCCGAAGTTGATGTTACCGATGTTGCTGCATTTGTCCTGATAGTCACCGGTTCATAATTTGTTTCCAGAAATTCATCTTCGGGAACGCAAGCTGAAAAGATGCCCGATATGAGCATAAAACAAATATACATTCCATTTCTGATTCCTGAAATTGAAGTGTTTAACACTCCAATAGTATTACTTCCTTTCATAAAATTTATTTTTTAGAATACAAGTCCAACACTAAAAGTTAATTCATTATATTTAAAGGCTATAGAAGAGAAACTGACTGAAATAGCCCCGAAACCCTTATAGAGTACGAGTCCCGCATCCACTTCGGGTCCCGAAACAGAATTTCCATCACCCAACGTATATTTTCTATTTCCTACTAAACTGTTATCGGAATACTTATATAAATTTACAGTAGTAAAGTGGTTGTAATACCCATATCCTGCACCTGCAAAAAGCATAACAGGTTTGAAATTCAGCATCAAACCACCCACTGCTCCCATACGACTCGTATAAAAAACTGGAGTGCCTGAAGTTGCTACATAATAATAATCTGCAGGTAAATCATTCTTAGTATAATCTGAACTTGTGAAAGACATATTCGTAGTAAATTTGACATACATACCTACCGTTTTTACTATCCCTAATCTGAATGAATAAATTAAACTATCGGCAAGCGTTGTTGTTCCATCCGAAGTAGTATAATCTGAAGTAGTGCTGCTACTTCTATCAATCAATGGAAACGAAATTCCTCCCTCAAGGTATAAGTGGGTGCGTTTACCTTTATCAAGCGTTAAATTGGCTGAAAGTCCCTTGCTGTCACACGAAATTGATCCCTTGTAGGGTTGATAACCCTTTTGATTTATAACAATAGCATCTTCTTTGTTTAACATAGTATATATCAACGGAGTCGTTCCCTTC
>JAQTOL010000268.1 GCA_028748945.1 Paludibacter sp. | reverse complement strand
TCCTAAGTGTTTATACGCCAACTCCGTTACTTCTCGTCCACGGGGTGTGCGTTTCATAAAACCTTCCTTAATCAGGAATGGTTCGTACACTTCTTCAATGGTTCCCGGATCTTCACCCAACGCGGTGGCAATAGTAGTCAAACCAACCGGACCGCCACTGAATTTATCGATAATGGTATTCAGAATTTTATTATCGATTTCGTCCAGTCCGTATTTATCTATATTCAACGCTTCGAGCGCATAACGGGCAATCTCCACATCGATGCTACCATTTCCTTTTACCTGCGCAAAATCACGAACCCGACGAAGCAACGCATTGGCAATTCGAGGCGTACCCCGACTACGACCGGCAATTTCCACAGCAGCTTCATGACCAATTACAACGTTGAGTAAATTTGCCGAACGTTTTATAATTCCGGTAATAACCTCCACATCGTAATATTCAAAGTGGCAATTGATACCAAAACGTGCCCGCAAAGGTGCAGTCAATAAACCGCTACGTGTAGTAGCTCCAATCAGCGTAAACGGATTCAGTTCCAGCTGAATAGAACGCGCACTTGGCCCTTTATCGATCATGATATCTATGCGGTAATCCTCCATGGCCGAATATAAATATTCTTCCACGATGGGACTTAAGCGATGAATTTCATCGATAAACAGCACGTCGTTTGTTTCGAGACTGGTGAGCAAACCCGCTAAATCACCCGGTTTATCGAGCACCGGACCGGATGTGATTTTAAAACCCACATTCAGTTCGTTGGCAATGATATTCGAAAGTGTTGTTTTTCCCAATCCCGGAGGTCCGTGAAGCAACACATGATCAAGCGATTCGGTACGCATACGGGCAGCCTGCACAAAAATCTTCAGATTTTCCACAATTTTGTTTTGCCCGTTAAAATCCGAAAAAGTCATTGGACGCAACGCGTTTTCGAATTCCTTCTCGCCTTTTTGATTGTTCCGTATGTCGAAGCTTTCTTCCATTTTATTTAGTTATCTGTTATAAGTAAAGTGTTACGATACATAAACTTGTAACCCGTAACCATTCTTCTTGTAACTATTTTGTCAATTCTCTGAACACATCCTCCATACTTCGTTCAACCGGCTTTATCATGAGAACTTTATTATTGGTTTTTACCGCAAAATCAAAAACATCTACACGAACATCTGAGTTTGATATTATCGTAAAATATTTATTATTGAAAGCATTAACGGATGATATATCGTTGATTTTTTTAAGTTCACTTAATGAAACATCGTTTAAAAATTCAACTTCAAAATGGAAACTATTTTCATCGAAAGCCCGGATTTTGGATAAATCGGAATAATCCGCCACGATTTCACCCTTATTAATTACAATTACCCGGTTGCATATTGCTTTGATTTCCTGCATAATATGCGTACTGAGTAATACAGTCTTATCTTTTCCAATTTCACGAATCAAACTCCTTATTTCTTCCAATTGATTCGGATCAAGTCCGGTTGTCGGTTCGTCCAGAATCAAAACTTTGGGATTTGGAATCAGCGCTTGTGCCAAACCCACCCGTTGTCGGTACCCTTTTGAAAGCTGTCCGATTTTTTTGTGAAACTCCGGTCGTAATCCAACCTTGTCAATCAATTCATTGACCCGCTGCTCCTTTTCCTTTCCCAATTTGTATGTTTCCGCCACAAAAAGCAGGTATTCTTTCACATACATGTCGAGATACAACGGATTTAGTTCCGGCAAATAACCTATCAGACTTTTGGTTGTCAATCCATCTTCATTTACTTCCGTTCCACAAATCTTTACCGATCCTTTTTCGTATGAAAGTGCTCCTGCCAGAATTTTCATCGTGGTGGTTTTTCCAGCTCCGTTTGGTCCGAGAAAACCAACCACTTCACCCTCTTTAATTTCGAAGTTAATATCATTGAGAACGGTTTGTTCTCCATATTTTTTTGTAAGATTCTTTATGCTGATTGACACTTTTTATTGACGATTTTAAAAATTAAAAATTGGAGCATGCAAAAGTACAAATTCTCAACGATTATTTTTTAATAAATGCCCCGCTGATTGATAATAAAATATACCAACCGATTATCAAAGCAAAAGAATCATGTAGAAAGAAAGCTAAGAGTACTGCACTGCCAATCAAAAAGATATATTGAATCTGATTATCTTTCCATTTGATGTTTTTAAATTTCAGGGAAAACATGGGAATCTCCGAAACGAGTAAAAAGCAAAATATGGCAATGAGTAAAAGAAGCAACCATAAATTACCGAGCATGAACAATGAAAATGAAAAAATCAGTCCAGCCCAGAAAATCGCATTTGCCGGAACCGGAAGTCCAATAAATGAAGAGGTTTGTCGATCATCGATATTGAATTTTGCCAAACGTAAACCTGAAAAGACAGGAATGAGAAAACCGATAAATGGCAACCATTCATTCATCCCGGCGGTTGCTAAAAGGGAAAAAACCATGGCACCCGGTGCAACCCCGAAACTTACGACATCGGCCAATGAATCAAGTTCCTTTCCCATGGGTGAATAGGCTTTCAAAAGACGTGCGGCAAATCCATCGAAAAAATCGAATACTGCCGAAAGTAAAATAGCTACAAATGCTCCCTGATAATTTCCTTTAAATGCCAGATAAACCGCCACACAACCGGAAAACAAGTTGAGAGTGGTAATGAAATTTGGAATGTGTTTTTTTATCATACAACTTATTCTTTATTTTTTGAATCTATCCAAATAGTTACCGGACCATTATTCACTAAAGCCACTTTCATATCGGCGGCAAATGTTCCGGTTTGTACTTCTTTGCCAAGTTTCAGACTTAATTGCCGGCAATAATGCTCATAAAGCGGAATGGCAGTATCATGTTTGGCTGCTTTAATATACGATGGTCGGTTTCCTTTTTTGGTAAGCGCATGCAGTGTAAATTGACTAACTACCAGAATTTCACCATCAATATCCAACACCGAGCGATTCATAACACCGTATTCGTCATCAAAAATACGCAAATTTATGGTTTTATCAACCAGCCAATCGCTATCTTCTAATGTATCATCATTTTCAATGCCAACCAGCACCAATAATCCAATTTTTATGGCTGACTTTATCCTGTTATCTATTTCGACCGAAGCTTCATTAACCCGCTGAATTAAAATGCGCATAATTATACTATATGAAAACGATTTATCGACTGCAAAATTACAAAAAAATGTTGATTGTCAACTGAGAGTCTGCTTTTGTTGTATTTGAGGACGACGCAGACTGGCAGTTATCACTGTTAAACATATAAAAATTGCAAAACACCGATTCAAATATCTTTAAATTAGAAATTTTTTTTATCTTTGCACACGTTTGTATTTTAAATCTATGCAGAAAAGAATCACCATAAAGGACATTGCCAAAGAGTTGAATGTACATCATTCTACAGTTTCCAGGGCTTTGCGGAATGATCCGAGAGTCAATGAATCGACTCGTGATCTGGTATTAGCTTGTGCACAAAAGCATGAATATCAAACCAATATGAATGCCGTACAATTACGCGGAACTTCAAATAATACCATCGCGCTGATTGTTCCCAATATAAATCATTCCTTTTTTTCCGATATTGTCAGTCAACTTACCAACTTAGCCTACAAAAAAGGATATATTATTTCGGTTTTTCAGTCGAATGAAAATTATGAGCAGGAAGTTGGCATTGTAAATACCATCATTAAGCAAAATTATGCAGGTGTCATTACTTCCATTTCAAAAAACACGACAGACAGTAAACACTTTAATTTGCTCAAAACCTTTGGAATTCCACTGGTCTTTTTCGATCGGGTTTGCAACGATATAATAACACCTAAAGTGCTGGTTAATAATTATGAAGTTACATTTCAGGCAACAGAATATTTAATTGAGAAAGGCTATCGCAATATTGCGCATTTAACCGGACCGGCGCATATTAATGTTTTCAACGACCGCCAAAATGGATATTTAGATGCCATTTTAAAACATAAATTGATTTTCAAAAAACAAATAATTATCAATGAAGATTTTTCGGTGGAAATAGGGAAACAGATTTTAGTTGAACTAATGTCAGGACTAAAAAAGCCCGATGCAATCATTTCATCATCCAATCTGTTGGCATTGGGACTGGCAGTACAGGCTCGTGAAATGTCGTTAAGTATTCCCCGCGATCTGGGATTAATTGCTTTTGGAGATCCGTTGAGTGCTATGATCATGCAGCCGCAAATGACCACCATATCCCAGCCTGAAAGTGAAATTGCAGCTTTAGCATTCGATTTATTGGAAAAAATGATCAATAAGGAAATTCATATTGGTCAGGAATATACAGAAACAGTCAATGCAACCATTGAATATCGCGAATCATGCTGAATATTTTTTAAGCAAATACACACGTGTGGCAATAATTTAAAATTGTAATACGCGGAAACATAATTTATAGATAAAACAACAACTTATTAAATTACTATTATGTTAAAAGGAATCTCACCTTTAGTAAGTCCTGAACTATTGGCTGTTTTGGCACGAATGGGTCATGGCGACGAAATTATTCTGGCCGATGCCCATTTCCCCGGAGAAACTTTTAATGGCCGTGTTTTACGTGCCGATGGACTTCGCATTCCCGAATTATTGACGGCTATTTTGCCCTTGTTTGAACTTGATGCTTATGTTCCGCATCCGTTGGCCATGATGGCAGCAGTTCCTGGTGACCAACTCGATCCGAAAGTTGAAGAATCCTACCTGAAAAGCATTCATATCTCCAATCCGAATGCACCGGCTATCGAAAGAATCGATCGTTTTGCATTTTACGAGAGAACCAAATCGGCATTTGCCGTAGTAATGACAGGAGAAACCGCAAAATACGGAAATATCTTATTAAAAAAAGGAGTTACTCCGTTTTAGTTTAATGTTTATTGGTTAATTAGTTAATTGGGCATTGCAATGTTTACTCAATCTCAATTCTAATCAACCAATTAACTAATCAAACAATTAACAAATCAACTAATCAACCAAATAACAATGTCATTCAAATCAAAAGCTGCTTATTTACCGGGAAACAGCACCGTAGTTTTTAAAGATGTAGAATTTCCAGCACCCGGACATGGAGAAGTTCTGTTGAAAGTAAAATCTTCAACCATATGCGGTAGTGATATTCGCGCCATTTATCGTGAACATTTAGGAAAAGGTCCCGAAGGCTACCAAAACAAAATC
>JAQTOL010000267.1 GCA_028748945.1 Paludibacter sp. | reverse complement strand
TATAGGATTGTTTGGGTTTCAGATGTTCTAATCCTGTTATTTTCAACCGGACAAAGCATATTTTACAAATCACACGTCCCCACCACCGTGCCGGATAATAGGAAAGTTTGCTGTTTGGGAATAATGGGGAAAGTATGATGGTTACCAAAGCAACAAGAATGGTTATTGCTAACAATATTGGAAAAGCAATAATCCATTGATAAATAATGAATGGTGGTGTTTTTCTCAGTCCCATTAGTACATTTTTAATATAAACTCCGAAAGCGATTGCAACAAATAATTGACTTAAACGAAAAAATCTGACGAAAATAAATCATAAAACTGACGAAAATAAATCATAAAACTACTGATAGTAAGCTTAATCAAATAAAATGATAAATACGCTTATATTCAATAAAAGAATAATATTTGGGGGTGGAAAGCCTCAAATTATTAAGAGTATTTTATAAAACATCTTCAACTTGCTTTCTAAAACTTATTTTTCCCCACTGGCTTACAAATAGTCCAAATACAACAATCAGTATTCCGAACCACTTTATTAGAGTAAGCTTTTCGTCCAATAGCAACCAGGAGAAAACAGCCGTAAAAACCGGAATTAAATTGACAAAAACATTGGTGCGGGTTACTCCCACCTGACGTACAGCTCCGGCAAATAAAACAAAAGCTACAACTGATGCAAAAACGCCTAACATCAGAAGAGACATTATCCCTTCGTTTGTGATTTTAATGGATTGAATATTTGAAAAATCAGTGAGAAAAAATGTTGGGATAAAAAAAACTAATCCCAACAAACTTTGATAGAATATTACGTTATAAGTTGTATAATGTGTTGGTATTTTGCGTAATATGGTTGCATAGCATATGGCAGAAAAAACAGCCAGAAACATGAGAGCCACTCCCCATGGATTTGCCTGAAAACCTCCGGTTGGTTCATATATTACAAAGAAAACACCTATCAACGATACGATTATTCCACCGATACTTGCCCACCCGACACGTTCTCTTAAAACTACATATGCCAAAAGCGGCGCAAACAAAGGAATAGTTGAAACAATAACGGCAGCAAGTGTTGACTCCACCATGGTTAAACCAAATGTTTCTCCAACAAAATACAAAAATGGTTCAAAAAAAGCCAGTAACAAAAATAATTTAAAGTCCTGACGTCTTAAAGGCTGAAATTTTCTACCGGCTTTGGCGACCAAATACAATAACACAGAAGCAATAATTAATCGAAGCATTATTAAGGTCATTGGAGGAAAAGAGTGTATGGCAA
The DNA here is from genome assembly GCA_028748945.1 of Paludibacter sp. Taxonomy (GTDB): domain Bacteria; phylum Bacteroidota; class Bacteroidia; order Bacteroidales; family Paludibacteraceae; genus Paludibacter. Next base: position 3,949 of record JAQTOL010000267.1, on the reverse strand, counting down.
CACGGGTCCAAATGAACGAAAAAGCCCAGATGATCATTGCAAGAACTATGGAAGTATATAATTTGAAGGATTTGAACATTGGAGGATTGTAAAACCTGAAAATACGAACCGATAAGAAAATTACCCTTTAAATGCTATTAACTATTAACTATTAACTATTAACTATCTCTTTTATTTCATTCTGAATATCCGTCCAGACTTCATTTTCCATTTTCGCACCCAGAACTTCTACAACCTTACCTGAAACCAAAGAACCGATTTTACCGCAAACTTCAAGGGAATAGTTCAAAGCCAGTCCATATAAAAATCCCGCCGCATACAAATCACCTGCACCGGTAGTGTCAATACAATTCGCCAATCGGGGTTTAATTTGCACCATATCATTTCCCGATTTAATATAAGAGCCTTCTTTACCTATTTTCACCACAGCTATGTCGCAAAGGTTGGAAATAGACACCAAAGCATCTGTTGGTACCTGCCCGGTGAAAGCCCATGATTCTTCTTCATTGGCAAAAACAATATCAACATATTCACGTATGATTTCATGAAGGAAATCAAGATTTTCTTCTACAACATTATAGCTGGCCAAATCCAGTGAAACCTGTAAACCGGCTTCTTTTGCCAACCGAACAGCAGTACGAATTAAATCATGGTTTTGCACCAAATAGCCCTCAATATGAAAAATATCATATCCCTGAAACATATTAGTAGTTAAATCTTCAGCCAATAATTCGCATGCAGCCCCTAAAAAAGTACAAAGCGTACGTTCACCATCAGGCGTAACCAAAACAATACATCTTCCCGATGGCGTTTCACTCAGTGATAAATGAGGAGTTACGCCATTTTCGTGTGAATCATTTGTAAAAAATAAACCAATATCATCTTTTCCTACTTTTCCAATAAATCCGGCATCTGCTCCAAGACGAGTAATTCCATTAATTGTGTTTGAAGCCGAACCTCCGGTAGCCATTTTTCTGGTATAATTATTCAGAGTTTGACTAATTTCTTGTGATTTTTCATCATCAACCAACTGCATACTGCCCTTTGGCAAGTTCAGTGAAAATAAAACATTGTCATTTTCTATTTGCAATAAAATGTCTGTCAGGGCATTACCCATTCCTAAAATTTTTTTCATAATTTAATCCTTGTTTTTTGTGCAAAGATATTGCATAATTCAATAAAACCTATTACTTTTGCAACGCATTTGAGAAAAAAATGTACAATTAAATTCTTCCTTAGCTCAGTTGGTTAGAGCATCTGACTGTTAATCAGAGGGTCCTTGGTTCAAGTCCAAGAGGGAGAGCAATTTAAAAGCTAAGTCGTAATACAACAACGGGTTAGCTTTTTTTTTTGTAAATTCGCGAGCTATATGAGCACTTCATTTTTAATATTCTGTCTAAAATTACTTTTTAAAATTTAAAACAATATTATTCCCAAAAAACAATTTTAACTTATTTTTATCTAACTATATTCATCAAATAAGTATCTTTGTTTCAATAAAATTAAAAAAAACTAATTCAAACAACATTATTATGAAACAAAATGAATTCCAATCTTTGATTTTAAAATTTGGATTTGTCAATATATCTAAGAATGTTACAAAAGGATATTACAAAAAAGTTTTGAATGGAAGAGATCGTGTTGAAATGGTGAAGAAGTTTAAATATAAACAATGTTATATCACTTTCAATGGTACAGATATTTTCATTTCATTCAATAATCCAACTTATACATATAATACTACCAATATATCTATTGATGAAGTTCAATCACTTCTTTATTATCTGACAATTATTTCAAACAGAAAGTTTTCTATTAAAAAAGAGAATCCTGATATTTGCAAAATCCACCGGTATTTCGAAGATAAAGCGAAATATTACGATTCAATGTCTAATCGGGAAAAAAAACGTTACGATTTAGATATGCTGGAATTTAATAAAATAAAAGATTTTACTATGCAATAATCGTAGTTATGCAATTTTTTTATCAATACCAAACCATTTCGTTCATAATGGTTTGGTTTTTTTTTATTACTTTATTCATTAAAAAAAACAATGGAACACCCTCATTGTTTTAATTACAAATTTACACTTAAATAAAGAAATCTTTCTATGAATAGTTCGAAATATATATTCAACAGACTTATAATTACCATTTCACTCTTCATACTCTCTCCGGAGATTTTCCCCGAATCACCTTACAAAAAAACCATCTACAATGCTTTTATCAATCGGGAAATGTATAAATGGAAAGATGTTATTGTGACTATTGAAACAAAAAATCCACCAAAAACGCTCGATCAAAAGTTAGAGCTTATAAATTATTACTATGGGTATATAGGTTACCTGATTAAAAAAAAACAATACGAAACTGCTGAAATTTATATAATCAAAGGAGAAAAATTAATTGATAAACTATTTATAATTTCCCCGAATAATGCGACTATTTATTCATACAAAGGTTCATTTATTGGATATCGCATCACAATCAGTAAATTTAAAGCATTTCTTTTAGCGGCGGAAAGTTCAGCAAATTTAAACAAAGCCTATGAGTTAGACCCATCCAATGTTCAGGCCAACATTGATAAAGGAAATATAATGTTTTACGCACCGCCTCTGTTTGGAGGTGATAAAAAAGAAGCTTTGAAGTATTATTTGAAAGGAGCAAAATTGATAGAAACGAATCGTGAAACCGATCAAAACTGGGCATATTTAAATATACTTACCATGATTGCAAAAATTTATGAAATAATTGATCAACCGCTCCAGGCAAATCAAACCTACGAAAAAATCCTCCGGAAAGAACCTGATTTCTATTGGGTTAAAATGGACTTATATCCTAAATTTCGCGAAAAACACAAATGAAAATTCCGAACAAAAGTTTGACTAAGTTGTTTATGTTATCTAATAATTTAATTCAAAAAAATATGAAACTAAATATTGTATCAATTTTCATTTCAATACTTTCTGTATTTTCATTGCATGCTCAGGAAAGTAAAACATCAGAAAACTTTTATCAATTCAAGGCTAAATCTCTTAAAGGGAAAGAGATCAGCATGAAAAAATATGAAGGGAAAGTTGTTTTGATAGTAAATACTGCCAGTAAATGTGGTTTTACACCACAATATAAAGGATTGGAGGAACTTTATAAAAAATACAGTGATAAAGGACTTGTTATTTTAGGTTTCCCTTGTAATCAGTTTGCAAATCAAGAACCGGGAACAGAAGCAGAGATTGGAGAATTCTGTACACTAAATTACGGGGTTACCTTTCCATTATTCTCTAAAATAGATGTAAATGGTAAGAACACACATCCACTTTATAAATATCTAAAATCGGAATTACCGGGTACACTTGGAAACGACATCAAATGGAATTTCACTAAATTCCTGTTAGACAGGAATGGAAATCCAGTGAAGCGATTTGGATCTTCTACCAAACCGGAAGAGATAACGGAAGATATAGAAAAATTGTTATCGCAGCCAGCAGTAAAAATAAAGAAAAGCAACTAAAGATTTAAATACGGGTCCGTTTTTTTACATCAGGTTTCTACAAATTATTATTCAATTATATGATTATCGCTTTGAAACTTAGATTTCTGTTACAAAACGATGGTTTCTCTTTTACTCAAGTAGTAATTTTTCCATTTTATACTCAATTTGCATATTAAGTTAGTGTTCGATATAAGTTAACATACAATAAATAATAAAGCATATAGGTTAATATATGTATACATTACCAGATCTTATATACGTAAAATAGGCTGTGATAAGATTGTATACAAAAAAAATATATAATAATTATGACAAAATTCCAGACTCCTTTTTACATCTTATTATTTTCCTAAACAAGCAAAAATTGACAGTAAATTAATAACACAGGCTAAATCAATGATTTTTACGCATTCTTTTAATTCAAAAATCTCTCAAAAATCAATGAACTCACGTGTG
>JAQTOL010000266.1 GCA_028748945.1 Paludibacter sp. | reverse complement strand
GTCGTGCACAAATTCGGCCTGATTGTAATAAGGTTTCAACACGACTCCTTTGGGGAGAATTTTATTGAGCTCGTCTACTTTTTCGGAAACCCGTGCAGCAACATCAATTAAATTCGCGTTGGGTTGTTTCAGAACGGCAACCAACGGAACATTTTTACCATCGGCTTTAATTTTTATGTATTCGGTTTTCTCCGCCACTTCAACTTTTGAAACATCCGATAGTTGAAGCCGGCGAATTCCATTATCCGAAATAACCAGATTCCCAAGTTCATCAATGTTTTTCAATGTGGCATCTGTCACAGTCAGATACAAACGATTATAATCGATAGAGTATCCGTTTGATTTTATAAAGTCGGTTTGTTGTATAACATTCTGAATGGTTTGCGGACTGATTTTTAGCATGTTTAGCTTCTGCTCATCCAGTACTATGCGGTATTCTTTTTCTTTTCCACCGATAACCTGAACGGATGAAACACCATCAACCCGCGATAAACAGGGTTTTATGGTATATTCGGCAATCATTTTCAGTTCTACCTGATCTTTTGTGTCCGATTGCAACGAATAGCCCATGACCGGTAAAATGGAAGGATTCATTTTCTCCACCGTAATCTGAACTCCGGGAGGCAAATCGTTTTTAATCTGAGAAATTTGCGATTCAACTTGCTGTTTGTCCAGATCAATATCGGAACTCCATTGCATAAATGCAGATATTTCACAGCTACCCATGCTGGTTGTGCTGCGAATTAACTGAATATGTTCTACTTTCTTAATGGCGTTTTCTATCGGCTTTGTAACCGTAACCATCATTTTTTCGACCGGTTGTTCACCGTTTGAAGCAATTATTTTTATTTTGGGGAAAGTCACATTGGGGAAAAGCGATGTCTTCATATTTTTATATGAAAACGCACCACCTACCAAAATAAGCAATAATATTACTGCTATCGGACTTTTAAAACGGATAAAGAGTTTTTCCATAATGTATTACCCCTAACCCCTAAAGGGGATTAGGTTAGTATCGTTTTGTTTTGTTATACACAATTTTTCCCTGTCATCTAAGGTGTTTAAAATATTCAGTTGTAATATTGTTCCCCTTTAGGGGCTAGAGGTTTATTTTAATGTTCCCCTTTAGGGGTTAGGGGTCATTATAACTTCCGTGCTGTCACTCAATCCATATGCCCCATCGGTAATCACCAAATCATTCTCAGTCAGATTTGATGACAGTATTTCCGTCAGATGATCATTCGTAATTCCTTTCTTTACAGGGACTTTTAGCGCCATTTTATCATTGACAATTTTCATGACCCAGAATTCAGTCTGAGTCTCGTTGGTCATAACCGCATCTGTTGGAACCAGGCAAGTATGATTATGTCTCAGGTTAACCAATTGCACCGTCAGATTTAAATTTTCGGGCAGAGCTCTGTTCGTATTGGGTTTGATTAAAACCTGCTGGGTTTGGTTCGCTTCATCTACATTCGGCAAAACCTGAAAAATACTTCCGTCAAACGAAGTGTTATCGGCTAAAAACAATTTACATTTTGTGCCCGGTTTGGCCAGCGAATGATATTCGAAAGGCACATTTACCTGTACCATAAGATCTTTATTCTCAATAATACTGCAAAGTTCCGCTCCTTCCATTATGTACCCACCGGTAGCATTCACAGTCAAAGTATTGATTGTCCCGTTTGCAGGAGCCGGAACGTTTATAATTCCTGCATCTGTATTTTCAAGGGCTTTATTTTCTTTGGTTTGAATTTCAAATAATAGATCGTTTTTATGGACTTTAGCTCCGAATTTCACATGCACCTTTAAAATATAACCCGATATGGGTGAAGCCACCGTATTCTTTTTCAGAAAAATGGTCTTACCGTTTAAACTGACAGTATTCTCTATGTCCCCAAATTGTACCGGTGTTGCTTTTACTGAAACAACCGGCAATTCAGTTTGCTGTTTGGCTTCCTTCTTCGAGCAGGAAACAAGAATCAGCAAAAATAGAACTATCGATAATAGCGGGATTCTTCGCATAATATTCATTGATTTAGTAATTCCAATAATTAGAGGAGTTAATTAGCACTTGTTTTTCCATTTCCAACACCGTCTTTTCCTGATTTTTAGCCGTTATGTCTTTCAGCAGATTTTTAAAATCCATAATGGAGATTTGTCCTTGCGAAAGCTCTTTCTGATAGGCATCATATAGCTTGTCGTATTGAATCAGTTGATTTTCAATAATCAGGATTCGCTCTTTCAACGATTTCATCTGATTTAAAATCTTATTTTTATTAATTTCCTGTTGGGTAATAAAATTGTCCTTTTCAAACTGCAAAGTATGAAGGTTTACTTTCGACTTCTCAAGTTCAAATCTTCGTTGCCCTCCATCATAAATGTTCCAGCTAAATGTAAGCCCGGCACTGAACCCCAAACGGTTAAACGACGGAACATAAACGGCATTTAAACCCGCGTTGGCAAATAAACTGAGTTGCGGTTTGTATTTCAATTGGGTGATGGATTGTTCGGACACAATGTTCAAACTATCTAATTTAAACGAGTTCAGGAAGGATGAATATCCGTTGGTTTCTGCCTTCATTTGTAATTCGACCGGTTGAATGTCTTTTATGTTTGGATCATTGATTCCGCAAAGCAATTTTAAATCGTACAAATTACTTTTGAATTCATCGTCCAGTGTTTTATTTTGAAGTTCAAGATTCTGATATTCAATTTGAAGTAACATCAAATCCGTTTGTTTATAAATGGCGTGTTCCACTAACTTTTGCATAAGTTGCAACTGGTCATTCAATAGTTTTATGACCGATTCACTGTTTTTAATCTGCACTTTCGATTTCAGGCAAAGTATATACTGGTATCCAACCAGCTGTTCCAACTCATGAATCGTCAGGGTAGTCGCATTCTCATTTTTCCGCCGCGAGATATCTGATCTGGCTGAATAGGTTTTTAAACTTGAACCATTCAGTAAAGGTTGTCTGACCGAAATAAAAGCCTGAAACTGTCCGCCATCGGTATTGGCCTGATCATATCCGCTATAATTGGTCGCACCGGGCGAAGTCAGTTCAAAACGGTTTGTATTGTTATCGTGCGAAATGATAGGAGCGAAGAGGATATTGGATTCCAGATTGATTTCCGGACTTTTTAATAAAGCTTCCGTTTGCTTCAGATCGAGTATCAATACTTTATTGGCATCTTTATTCTTCTGAATCAACGGACTGTTCGTTCGGGCTTGATCCAGAAAATAATTCAGATCAGGTTGTTGTGCCTGAATTATTCCCGCAATTAAGATAAACAGGTAGTAAAGTATACATCGTTTTTTCATCCTTTATTTTCAATTTTATGAGTAATGCTAAAACAATTGAATTCGTTTTTACTATAATGAATCTGCAATAGATTTGTTTCGCATATGTTTTTGACAATGGCTAATCCCAATCCGTACGATTTGGAATTTCCTTTGGTGAAACGATTGAATATTGTGTCATCGGTTAGTGAATTTTGTTCACCGGTGTTACATATTTTAAATTCGTTTTCTGTTAGGGAAATCAGAATTTCACCTTGATTTATATTGTGTTTTATTGCATTTGAGAGTAGGTTATTTACAAGGATCTCGGCCAGTTGTTCGTTGATCTTCACCACAAAATCATTCGACAATTCCAATTCCACTTTGATATTTTTTGTTTCAAAAAGTGACGAAAACTCTTCTGTTTTTCGGACAATCAACTCATTAAAATTTATTGTTCTGTCGGCAATAAATTGCTTGTTTTCAATTTTTGTCAGCAAAATCAGACTTTGGTTCAGGGTCGAAAGCCGTTTCAGTGCATGAATCGAAGTCAATACTTTTTTAAAAGTTTCTTCATTTAAATCTTGCTGCAGAACTTCTTCGAGATTAAGTAAAACAATGGAAAGCGGCGTTTGAATTTCGTGGGAGGCATTTTCGGAAAACTCTTTGAGCGATAAATAATCTGCCCCCAACTTTTCAGTCAGGTTGTCCACCACTTTGTTTAGCCGGTCAAATTCTTCAATATCCGATTTTAAAAGACTGAGCGGTTTGTTCGCCGTGAAACTGAATTGTTCGATTTTTTGAAGATTTTTCTCAAAATCTTTCCACACGGTTTTATTGAATTTCTTTGAAATAAAAAATGTAATGATTAATACAGACAGCAATAAGATGCTTAAAGAACCGGTTAGAATTGCAACCAAATCTTCACTCTCGAAGGTTGACTCACGTAATTTTACCGTATAAAAATTAGCTTTTACCTTAATCTGATTTGAATACTCCAGGAACTCTTCCATTTCATCTTCTTTTTCGTTTTTAATCAGGATTCTTTTAAACGAAGGTTCGACGAACGAATTTTGAGTGTCTTTTTTTACTTCAATAATGGGATAAATGTTGGGGAGTTCCGACCGTTCAGCAATTTGTTTTTTTATTAATGAAGTCTGTTCAATAAGATGTTGCTTCGTATTGTGTAATAAAATTTTATTCAGCGTGAAAAATGCCGAAACTGTAACTACCAACAACGTAATTGTTAGCAGAATGAAATAATTCCGGTTTATTTTCGTCAGGAATTTCATAGTTCGCTAAACTTATAGCCCATACTGTAGATGGTTTTAATATAATCGGTACCTCCGGCAGTTTTGATTTTTTTCCGGATATTGTTTAGGTGCGTGTAGATAAAATCATAATTGTCAGCTAAATCAATATTATCGTCCCAAAGATGTTCTGCCAGTGCTTCTTTGGTCAAAACTCTGTTTTGGTTGATAAAGAAGTATAAAAATAAATCGTATTCCTTTTTTGTAAGAATAATTTCATTTCCATGAACTGAAACAACCTTGCTATTCGTGTCAATTGTAATTTCATTAAAAACAAGTATGTTGTTCCCGTCAAAATGTCGACGTCTGATAACGGCTTTAATTCTTGAGTTCAGCTCCGATAACTGAAAGGGTTTGGTCATATAATCGTCGGCACCCTCATCCAGTCCGGTTATTTTATCATTCGTCGAATTTTTGGCAGAAATAATGATTATCCCGGATTTTACATTCCGAATTTTGATCGATTTGAGAAGTTCCAATCCATTTCCATCGGGTAACGTAATATCCAGCAAAATAATGTCGTATTCATTGACAGCTAACTTATCTTCAGCTGTTTGAAAATTTTCAGCGAATTCACAGATATATCCCTCTTTAGAGAGATAATTGCTGATAACAATCCTTAAATCAATTTCATCTTCAACGATAAAAATCTTCATAAACTCATGAATATCTTTTTTTGA
>JAQTOL010000265.1 GCA_028748945.1 Paludibacter sp. | reverse complement strand
CAATTTCTTATGCGATACTTCGGCAGAATCCATTTGAAACGTCAATCTGGAAATACCGCCCAATGCTTCGGAATGGCGGAGAATTTTTTCAGCCACTTCTTCCGGGCTCCCGACAAGCAAAGCACCTTTGGGTCCTGTCTGGGCTTCGAAACGGCTTCGGGTCATAGGTGACCAGCCCCGTTCTTTCCCAATTTTGGTCATGGATGCTGCATATCCGGGATAAAAATCATCGATGGCTTCTTCCGTCGTATTGGCCACATAACCCAACGAATGCAGGCCCACTTTCAATTGTTCGGGTTGAAAACCAGCCTTTTTGCCTGCTTCACGATAGAGATCAACCAACGGGCGAAATTGCTGCGTTTCGCCTCCAATCACGGCTACCATTAGTGGTAATCCGAGCGAACCGGCACGAACAAACGAGGCGGGTGTACCGCCCGCACCCACCCAAATAGGTAGAGTTTCCTGCAAGGGTCTTGGATAAACCGGTTGATTTTCAAGTGCCGGACGGAATTTTCCCGACCAGGTGACATATTCATTGTTGCGGATATTCAATAAGAGCTTTAGTTTTTCGGTAAACAGTTCATTATAATCCTCCAGCTTATATCCAAACAGCGGAAAGGCTTCAATAAAGGAACCTCGTCCTGCAACAATTTCGGCCCTGCCACCCGAGATAAGATCGAGCGTTGCAAAGTTTTGAAATACCCTGACCGGATCGGCGGCACTTAGCACGGTTACCGCGCTGGCAAGCCGGATTCGCTTGGTACGGGCTGCGGCAGCTGCCAGAATAAGGGTGGGAGCAGAGTCGAGAAAACCTTTGCGGTGATGTTCTCCTATACCGAATACGTCAAGTCCCGAACGGTCTGCATGTTCTATTCTTTCAAGCAACTGAGCCAGTGCTTCTGCATCATTTATTGCATTATTCTCATTACCACTCATCATGGCGGCAAAACTATCAATTCCTATTTCCATTTAATCGTTATTTTTTGAATGAACAGATTCTTGTTACAAGCACTATCGTTAGGACTTTTGATTAATCCTGCCAGCTTCAATTTCAGTATCTGTTTAACATGTTTGCAACTGAAATGTTCATTCTCCAGGCAGGTTTGTAAAACGAGCAACGGCTTCACTCTTGTCATTTTCAGACAATAAAGTGAAGCCGTAGCAAAATAGTTTAGTAGTTCTTTTTACTCTTTAATAAACCCCGGTGCCTTCCTGTATTTTGTTCCCTGCTCGTAGCTATAGGCAATTTTAATTAATACAGGTTCACTCCAGGCTCTGCCGAAAAAGGAAATACCCACCGGTAATTCATCCACAAAACCCATGGGAACCGTTATATTCGGATAACCGGCCTGGGCTGCAGGTGATGACGTTCCAATCTGAAAACTGTCGCCGTTGATTAAGTCAGATTGCCAGGCCGGACTTCCGGTTGGTGCCATGATGGCGTCCAGTTTGTTTTCATTCATCACTTTGTCTATTCCATCTTCGCGGCTGCCTTTCATCAGACTGTCGAGGGCTTGCTTGTATTCAGGCGTATTCAAATCCCCTTTTTTAGTGGCTTGTTCAAGGTAAAGCTGATTGTAATAACGAAGTTCAATAGAATCCTTCTTATTGAAGGCAATCAGATCATCAATATTTTTAACCGGAGCTTTCGGTCCGAGAGAATGAAAGTAGTTATTTAATCCATCTTTATATTCATATAACATGATTTCATTCTCGTATTTATCCACTTTCGGATCTGCAATTTCATTTATTTCAACAACTTCCACGCCCTGACTTTTCAAATAACGAACCGCACGGTTCATCAAGCTATCCACTTTGTAATTGATTCCGTAAGCGCTTTTCAATAAGCCGATGCGTTTGCCTTTTAATTCATCATTTTTTAGAAACTGAGTATAATCGTTGTAAAAATGTCCCGGACTGGCCAGCGTTTTTACATCGGCCGAATCAACGCCGACTAATGCTCCCAGAGACATGGCAGCATCCCGCACTGTCCGACCCATTGGACCGGGTGTATCCTGTGTGGAGGAAATGGGAATCACCCCCGAACGGCTTATAAGTCCGACGGTTGGTTTTATACCTACAATTCCATTGGTTTGCGAAGGACAAACAATGGAACCATCGGTTTCGGTACCAATGGCTATCGTGGTGAGGTTGGCCGAAACGGCAACAGCCGAACCGGAACTTGATCCGCATGGATTACGGGTCAAAATGTACGGGTTTTTCGTCAAACCGCCAATTCCGCTCCATCCGCTGGTGGACATTTGGCCGCGAAAATTAGCCCATTCGCTCAGGTTGGATTTCGCAATAATGATGGCACCTGCAGTCCGAAGTTGTTTAGCAACATAGCTGTCTTTCAACGGATATGAATTCATTAAGGCGCGTGAACCGGCTGTACAAGGCATTTTATCATGGGTATCGATATTATCTTTCAAAACTACCGGAATTCCAAAAAGAGGTCCCCGCACATTTTTGTTTTGTTTCATCTCTTTATCCAACGCTTTGGCAATTTGAACAGCATCCGGATTGACCAAAATAATGGAATGAAGAGAAGGTCCATTCTGATCGATTTCCTGAATCCTGTTCAGATAGGCCTGTACAACATCCTGAATGGTGAACGTTCCATCCTTGTATCCTTGCTGAATCTGGGCAATATCCATTTCGAGAAAACGGAAATTGTCTTTCTCCGAAACCGGATTATTTCCAAAGGATGATTGAAGAGGAAGAAGCACAAAAAGAAAAACGATAATTTTGCTAGTCAGACAGAATTGCTTGTGGTTCATAATATTTATCTTTTTAATTAGTATCATTTCTCCGAATATCTTTCGGATTTGCAAAAACAGACCTTACTTCATCATTTACATCAAACGAATACATATTTTCCATCAGAGAAGGTACTGGCCAGTGTTTATTGATAATTTTTGCCGAAGCAATGGACAGGATGCTATCTTGTTTTGTCATAATTTTGGTTGTATTGGGCAGTACTGTTGAATCATTGATAATGATAAGGGAATCCAGATCATGATCCGATATTTCAGATGTAAAACCACCGGTTGCCAACACGATATTTTTAGGTGAAATAAAGAAATAACGCGGAAGATCGCTTACGGAGTACTTTTTTTTAATCTGCCCGTCATCCAAAGCAAAGCATATATTATACCATTGCTTTCCCTGAAGAAAACTTCGAACCTGTTCTTCGTTTTGCTCACTAATTGCCAAAAAAACAACTTTATTTTTATATCTCTCTGCTAAAACGTCCAAATGTTTCAAAATAATGTCTTCGGATCCACTCCAGCTTGCCCAAAAATGAAGATATATGAATTTATTTTTTAAATCAGGCATTTCTTTATCAATCAGTTTTAAATCTGTTATAACAGGAGCAGCATCACCTAAACCCGGTTGAGAAAATACTTTTTGGGAGTAGAAAAATGAAATAAGCAAAAACAGCGAAATCATTATTTTTTTCATAATTTATTTTTTTGTTTGAACTGGTTTAAATCTATTGCAATTCTTCAAAAGTAACTAAATTGAAGTAATTCATCAATCAATTTTACTTTATTCTTCAAGCTGGTTTGTCAACGCAGGTGAAACTTCACCCGAAAGTAAACCTAATCGAATGTAAATAGTTTGAATACTCGATTTTATTTCGGGAAGTTTCCGTGCAAAAACAAATGCACCCATTATACATGCCACTCCTCCGATTAATAATGTATTTGGTGCTCCGATTTTGCTCGCCAAGGTACCAGCCAATAAACTTCCAAAAGGAGCCGTTCCCATAAAGGCCATGGTGTAAAAACTCATCACCCGTCCCCGTTTATCATCGTCCACTATGGTTTGCAAAATGGTATTGCTCGATGTCATTTGCATCAACATCCCAAAACCCGTGATCAACAATAAGACCAAAGATAATACAAAGTAATGCGATAATGAGAATGTGATAAGCCCGATTCCAAAAATAGCTGCAAACCACGGAATAAATTTTTCCAAACCAACAACTTTCTTCCTCGAAGCCATATAAAAAGCACCAACTAAAGCTCCGATACCGGTAGCTCCCATCATAAACCCAAAAGTATGCGGACCTCCGTGAAGAATTGTTTTGGCAAAAACCGGCATAAGCACCGTATAAGGCATTCCCATTAGGCTGACCAATGAGAGTAACAAGATAATATATCGAATTGGAAGAAAGCCAAAAGTATATTTAAAACCTTCCTTCATATTTTGCATCACATTTTTGGTTTGAGGCTTTACTTCGTGCGGGCTGATTTTCATTCTGAGCAAAAAGAAGATCACAAAAAAATAACTGATACCGTTGATCAGAAAGCACATACCTTCGCCTGTAAGTGCTATTAAAACTCCGGCAATGGAAGGACCCAGTAAGCGTGCTCCGTTTACCATGGATGAATTCAGGGCAATTGCATTTCCCAGATCTTCCTTTTTCTCAATCATATCCACCACAAATGCCTGACGGGCCGGCATATCGAAGGCATTAATTATTCCCAGAAAAACACTTAAAATAGCAATGTGGCAGATACTGATTGATTTTTCGTAAAAAAGAAGCGCCAATACTAAAGCTTGTATTAATGCCAATACTTGTGTGACAATCAATATCTTTTGACGATTCCACCGATCAATTAATACTCCTGCAAAAGGGGAAATTAAAAAGGTAGGAATCTGTCCGGCAAAACCAACTAAACCCAACAGAAAAACAGATCCGGTCAATCGATAAACCAACCAGGGAACGGCAATACGCTGTATCCATGTTCCAATCAACGAAATGGTCTGACCATAAAAAAACAGGCGGTAATTCCGGTAACGGAGTGAACGTACTATGGCATTTAAACCGAGAATATTGACAAGCTGGTTTTTGAAAGTATTCATTTGCATTCTATGAATTATGCATTGTATTTTGTGAATTATGCTCTAATGGTAATTACCACACGCCCAAAATCAATCCGGCCAGTGATAAAAATACGACATAAAATCCGGCATCAATCAAAAAAAGCCTGAATGTCCTTCCAACAAATAAATAGGTAACTCCTATGCTGGTTGAAACCCAAACGATACTAACAAGAAAACCTTTCAATAAACCTTCAACTGCTGTTGAACTGCTGCCAATAAACAGAGCCAACGCAAAAACTGCAACCAGATGGGCTAATCCGGCAAGTCCGAAAATTTTAGCAGGATTTCCGTGGTTTTCGGAATTATAAATTGAATTTGAGTCTTCACTCCATCCTTTTTTAAATAAAACCGAATGCCACAAAGCACCCAATATAAACGATAAAATAGTTACG
>JAQTOL010000264.1 GCA_028748945.1 Paludibacter sp. | reverse complement strand
CGTATTTCCTTTCTCGGTTTGAAACATCGGGAAAACACCATAAGACAATGCCAGTTCACGTGTAGAACGTTCATGGTAACAAATCGCTAATATGGGACTGCTTCCACGATAAGCAGCCAGGTGACGGGCGGTTTTACCACTATATGTATCAGTAATAATAGCTTTAGTTCCAAGCTTTATACTTGCTTCGTTGGCTGCATTAGCCAGAAAAGAAGTAATATCACTGGTACCAATAATGATTGGAATATCGTTTTCAGAGAGTTTGGTTTTTTCTGCTTCTTCAGCTATTTTAGCCATAGTGCGGACAGATTCAACAGGATATTTTCCATAAGCTGTTTCGCCACTCAACATTAATGCATCGGTTCGGTAATAAATAGCATTCGCAATATCGGTAACTTCTGCACGTGTCGGACGTGGATTATTAATCATGGAATGAAGCATTTGGGTTGCAACGATTACCGGTTTTTTTGCTACCACACATTTCCGGATCAAACGACGCTGAATACCGGGAATCTTTTCCTGAGCAACTTCAATACCCAGATCACCCCGTGCAATCATGACGCCATAAGTATATTCCAGGATTTCGTCAATATTATCCACTCCTTCCTGATTTTCAATTTTAGAAATAATTTTAATGGGGCTTTTATGTTCATCCAGTATTTGCTGAATATCAAGCAAATCATGTTTATTCCGTACAAATGAATGAGCAATAAAGTCCAGATCATTTTCGATTGCAAAAAGGATATTCTGACGGTCACGTTCGGTAAGTGAAGGCAGGTTGATACGTACTCCCGGAACGTTAACACTTTTTCGGCTTCCGAGTACGCCATCATTCAATACTTTGCAGTACAAATAATTTTCATCTTTCGATTCCACCTTTAAATCAATTTCTCCATCGTCAAAAAGAATGTCGTCATCGACTTTTAAATCGCGGACAAAGAAGGGATAATTTACAGCAACACATTCTTTAGAGGATTTAAGGTTGGGATTTCCGACTACTTTGACAATATCACCGGTTTTTAATTCGATAGCATCGTTTTCTGCAATTGTTGTGCGCACTTCCGGTCCTTTAGTATCCATTAGTATTGCAATGTGCTTACTCACAGCCCGTACATTATTGATGATTTTTAAAAAGCCTTCGCGCTGTAAATGAGCCGAATTCATACGGACTACATTCATACCCTCGGCATACATTTCGCGAAGAAATTCTACTTCACAATTTTTATCGCTTATCGTAGCGACTATTTTGGTTGATTTGTGCATACAATTGATTATTAATTCACTCCAAAGTAACGTTATGGAGTAAGGAAGGTTTTATTGAAATTCTGATTTTAATGTTTATTAGAAGTGTAAGATGGCATCAACGGCCAGGCGATATGAATCCATACCGAAACCGACTATACAACCCTTACATACTTCCGACAAAAAGGAATGATGCCTGAAGGATTCGCGTTTAAAAACGTTTGAAATATGTACTTCCACCACCGGTGTTGTTATGGATCGAATGGCATCGGCTATAGCTACGGATGTGTGTGTGTATGCACCGGCATTTAGCACGATTCCATCAACTGTGAATCCTGTTTCCTGAAGTTTGTCAATCAGGTCGCCTTCGTTATTCGACTGAAAATAGATTAGTTCAACTTCAGTAAATTGTTTTTTAAGCTCAACGAGATATGCTTCGAAAGTTTGATTTCCATATACTGTGGGTTCCCGTTTTCCCAACAAGTTCAGGTTTGGTCCGTTAATAATCTGAATTCGTTTCATGCCGGTTTATTCTTAGTTTTGTTCAAATTACGAATGGTAATATAAAGAATATATAAAGAAGGAATTAAACAGATGAAATTGGCTAACATCATGGGTAAATCTGAAAGTAGCACTCCATAAATAAACCAAAAGAAAATACCAAGGGTCATGATAATATACATTCCCAACGAAATGCTATGGGTTTCACCGGTTTTAATCACTTTGTAAGCTTGCGGAAATTGGGCTGCAGCTGTGCAAAGCCCTGCTACATAACCAACCCATACAATATCAAATGTCATAAATTATTTTTTTGCAAAAGTACTAAAAAAATACGAGTGGTACAAAAACGAATAAAATGTGCAAATGATCAGAATTCTTTTTCAATAGGTTTTTTGAAAAGAAAATTACTAACTTTGTGGGATTCAAATTCAGCCGGTTTTATCTCATTTAAGCCTTAAACAAGAACTGAATCAATCTGGAGATCGGTTAAATATGTCAATAATTCGTCGAAATAATTTCGCCAAAAGTAAAACAATGAATCGAGTGAACTCCATTTTGCAATTGCTAAAGCCCGGAATTCCCCGGCGGTATCTGCTTATTGTAGCCGGTATAGCCTGGACCACCGGTGGTGGAATGTTAGTTTACAGAGGTTTTTCGATGATGAAATTAGCTCAGGGAATGATATGGTTGAAAACTGCCGGAAGCATTGTTGCCGGACTGATTTTCTATGCAATGATATTTTCGAAAATCTCGTTGAAACATATTCATCGGATTGTACATCTGGAACCGGACAAACCTTGTCTGTTTTCATTTGTCAACTTTCGAAGTTATTTGCTGATGGGCTTAATGATCAGTTTAGGAATCACCCTTCGATTGACTGGAATTGTTTCGCCCAACTATCTATCCGTTTTTTATATAGGTATGGGAAGTCCGCTATTAATTTCAGCTCTGCGATTCTATTATTATGGAATCAACTATCATAAAGCTGTTCAAAAAATGGATTAATTCCGTTTTACAGTTATGATTCATTGATTTCATTCATATCTACTCGGTAAATTTCGGATTAAAAAGTAAGAACCCAATATTTATACCCAAGTTCCATTGACCGGGTGAACTGCTGTAATTTGCAAAAAAAGCTGCCGAGGCTATTTTAAAATTAAACACAAGTGATGTTTCGGACATAAACTGAGATGATCTGAAGGTTCCTGAATAAGCCGGCGTATTGTCAGACTGACGGATGAAAGTTTTGTAAGGAATAAACCAGTATGCTTCTGATCTGATGTGCAGTTGTTTGTTTATTTGATAAATGGGTTTTAATCCTACGGCTAAAAACTGATTTGCACTGAATGCATCATTGAAAACTGTCCGGGTGAAAGGTGTTGGCTGAAAAGATGGAGCCTGAATAAGGTTAACCGTATAATTTTGAAGTAATTTACGTGTTGTGATAGCCAGTTCGGCAAAAGCCCCCAATGTAAAGTTTGATGCCAGAGGATAGTAACGATCCATCTTTGCCCGATATTGTAGCCATAAATCCATCCTGTCGGAAACATTCAATGCCGGATCGGTACCTGATTTAAAGTTTTCTTCCCCACCAAAAAGCTGAAGAGAAGTTGAATATCTGAATCCTTTTGTTGGATACATTATATCATTCAAGGTATAGCTATCTATTTTGGCAAAGGCATTACCGAGTGAGAAAATACTTTTGTCGTTTTTCGAATTAAGACCTGTCAGGTCTTTGTACTGAAGATAATTATCCGATAAAGCTCCATATCCGATACCAAATTCCATTCTACCCTTCATGGTCAGCGGAAAACCAATGCTTAACTTGCTGTAACCTTCGTACTGATTAAAATAGGAAGTCCGGTTGTCTTCATAAAACAACCGATTGCCTTCGAAATAATCAAATTTATGCAGTATAACGCCTAATTTAAGATACCAGTTTTTTTCTGTAGGTACTTCAATCCGCGTACCTAAACCCAATCCGTTGTAAATTCTACCGAATTGTGCATCCACGTAATCTGTCTGGGCATATTCTCCCAGATTCTGGTAACTAACACCAAAATAAGCCTGATTGGACGTGGAAGATGAGATATTTCCTCCAAGCATCACTTTCAACTGGTTCTGAGTTGTTACATCCAGATTCAAATCAAAATAACCTGTTTTTGGATTGTATATGGCATGAGGAATAACTTCGGAAATTTTATCGTCCGAGATTAATTTAAAGTAGGCTTCTTTAAATTCATTCAGGTTAAAGACTTTGTTGTTGTAGTTGAAAATTTTTTCAATATAAATTTTTTGAAGACTGTCAACTCCTTCTACCTCTATTTTTTTGAATTTTAATGGTGGAAATCCATCCCGAAATTTTTTTCGTTTTTCGGTTAATTCTTCTGTCGAAATTCGTCGAGGTATTCGTGCTTTAATTTCATCGATGTTTTTCATTACTTCATCGTATCCTATTTTGACTAACTGGTCGATTTTAGAAAAATCAAAAGTATTTACATTCGACAAGTCAAATTTAAGTAAGATACCTTCCTTCTCAGTAATGGTATAATCCGTTTTACTCATGATCATGTTCTCAATCTGCATCACGAGGTTATGTTCATCCGGTTTACGGGGATTGTTTGAAACCACACTGCCTATCATTATATCCGGTTTAAAATCATCGCGCATTACATCGACCGGAAAATTGTTGTATATTCCTCCATCGAATAACAGGCGGTTGTCGATAATAATTGGTTTAAACATAAATGGAAATGTCATGGATGCACGGATAGCATCACCTAACACACCGCTACGAAAAATGACCGCTTCTTTATTGTAAATGTCGGAAGCAACGCAGGCAAAAGGGACCATCAGTTTATTAAAATCACCACCGGCTAAAGCATTGGCCTGAGCAAATAAAGGAACTAAAGCATAGTTCATTTGTCGGGGAGATACCAGATTTGTCGGAAGTAAATAATCTTTTAAATCAAAGGAATCCAGGTCATTAATCTTGAGTCTGAAATCGACGAAACTGGGTTTTGGATCTGCATTGCGGTAATAATAAACGTTATCGGATTGAATTTCGCCTGTTGACCAATATTTAAAATCATTGGATTTTAGAATATCGATCATCTGATCCGGTGTTAACCCCATAGCATAAAGACCACCCACAATGGCTCCCATTGAAGTCCCCGCTATATAGTCTATGGGGATATTATTTTCTTCCAACGCTTTGATTACTCCAATATGGGTGATTCCTTTTGCTCCACCACCGCTCAATACAAGACCAACTTTCTGAGCCTGTAATTGTGTAGATGAAAAAAGGATAAGACTAAGAAAAACTAAAATTTTTTTCATTTATATTGCAGGATGATAATTCACAGCAAAAATAGAATAAATGCTGTATAAATTAAAACTTTTTTGTTTTCTCCGACATATTATTTAAACATTTAAATATAATTTTAGTTTTGAATGAAGTCGTAATTATTGAAAATAAAAAACAGAAGATATATCAAATAAGACATACCTTCTGTTTTTGTATAAAGGTTTCTGTTTAAAATACAATTTTATATG
>JAQTOL010000263.1 GCA_028748945.1 Paludibacter sp. | reverse complement strand
GGCATCGCCCTGTTTGCTTCGTTTTCCTAGCGGTACGCCATTCAGATACAATTCCACTTCGTCGGCGTGGTTGTAGTAAGCCCACACATCGATGGTATCGCCCACTTTCCAGTTCCAATGCGGGAAAATATGCAAAACATCTTTGTCTGTCCATTCACTTTGATATAAATAATAAACGTCTTTGGGGAAACCGGCTAAATCGATTATTCCAAAGAACGAACTGCGCGATGGCCACCAGTAAGGTGTCGGTTCGCCCAGGTAATCAAATCCCGTCCAGATAAATTGTCCGGCAATATGATCGTATTTATCAACAATCTTCAAATTATTTTCGTGTGTTGATCCCCAGGGTGCGCGACTGTTATCGTAAGCCGAACATTGTTGGGTGGGATTGGTATAAGGTACATCCCAACGTTTAGGAGCTACAATGATACTGTCGGACGGATTGACATAATAACCTCGCGTTTGAAGCGACGAAACCGATTCGGTAACAATAAAAGGAGTGGTTGGATAACGCTTGGTAATCCCTGCAAATTCAGCATCGTGATAATTAAATCCGATCAGATCCAACGCCCCCGATTGAAACAAGGGGTTTTTATCATCGGTTCCGTTGCATGCAGCAGTTACCGGTCGTGTGGGGTCAACTGATTTTGTTATATCAACCAGATGCCGGGTTAATAAGGCGTTTTTGCCCAGTTTCCCGAGTTTTACATCATCGGTTAAATTTACTTTTTTATTATTCAATGCAATATTGGCTTGCTGTAAATCTACATCTTCAGCCGGAGTATCACCCCATTGTTCACCCACTTCATTACCAATACTCCAGATAAATACCGAAGGATGATTGCGGTCACGGGTAATCTGATCTACCAGATCACGTTTATGCCATTTCTCAAAATCGGACGCATAATCGTAAGTTGTCTTCTTTTTCAGCCACATATCAAAAGCTTCATCCATAACTACAAAGCCCATGCGGTCACAAAGAGCGAGTAACTCGGGTGCCGGAGGATTGTGCGAAGTACGTATTCCGTTTACACCCATTCCCTTCAATATCTCCAACTGACGTTGTATCGCGCGTTCGTTAACTGCAGCTCCCAATGCTCCCAAATCGTGGTGATCGCAGACTCCGTTTATCTTTACATGCTTTCCATTCAGGAAAAATCCTTTGTTTACATCAAAAGTAAATGAGCGGATTCCAACCGTCGATTCATATTCATCGGTTTGAATGCCAAAAACAGTAAGCCGGGTAACTATTTTATATAAATACGGATCCTCTAAATTCCATAAATGCGGAGTTTTAACCACTATATTTTGTAAGTATTTATTTGTACTTCCGGTATTCACCATGAATGATCCGCTGATTTTGGATACTAACTGGTTATTCGCATCATACAACGATTGTTCAACACCAACCGATTGTGCAAGTTTCATTGCATTCGTTACTGTGGTTTGAATGGATATGACAGCACTATCGGCGTTAATAAGCGGAGTGGTAACATACGTTCCCCATTGATCCACATAAACAGGATGGGTTATTAGCAGGCGGACATTCCTGTAAATTCCCGAACCGGAATACCAGCGTGAATTGGGTTGCTTTGAGTTGTCAACCTTCACGGCAATGACATTGTTTGAACCAAAATTTAAAAAAGGAGTCAGCTCATAACCAAAAGATATATATCCGTTTGGACGTTTTCCCAGGAAGTGACCATTAATCCAGACTTCACTGTTACGATACACACCATCGAACTCAATAAATACTTTTCTGTTTCTGAGTGATTTATCAACCGAAAATGTTTTACGATACCAGCCCAGGCCTCCGGGAAGAGCACCTCCTCCGGGCGAAGCAGGAAAATCTTTTCCAAAATCGGATTCAATACTCCAGTCGTGCGGAAGATTAAGTTTTCTCCAGGAACTGTCGTCGAACGTTTTTGTCGAAGCATTCAGGCTGCTATCGGCCAGAATAAATTTCCAGTTCTTGTTGAAGTTTTCAACTTCACGGGTATTCTTTGCTATCAGAGTAGCACTGAAAAACAGAAGCAGTGCAATTGTAAATTTAAGAATTTTCATGGGATACAATTTATTGATTTATAATAGAACTCGTTTTGAAAATCATTTTTAAGAACCTAAGCCAGCTAAACATCTAAAGTGAAAAATGAATTTACAAAAATACGAAATTATTCTTCCTGATTAATGGCAATTAAAATAGAATTAGGATCAAAATGATCCTAATTAGGGTGTTGTTTGTAAATTTAAACGCAATAAACATAATCGTGTTAATTTTTAAGTATATTATTTCAATAATACAGGTTCGATTTACTAATTTCCACAACAATTGCATTTTTATACATCTTTAAATATTTTATACAATTTAATTATAAAAACAAAAGAAACACATATAAATGACATTTTAAAATGATATAGACTGCTGAAACATTAAATTTAACGACTTGTCCTGTTATTAAAATGCTGATTTCTATTTAGTAGATTGTATATTTATTACATTTACGCGAAATATATGCGGGAATAAAGAAATTTTTCTTTATTAACTTTTATACTATCAAAAAAAGTAGTACTTTTGTCGCGTCTAAAAAAGGTACACGAAAAAGAGAGATTGTAAAAAACAAAATAGAATCATTTAAATAAAAGAAAATGGCAAATTTAGATTTATCAAAGTATGGTATCTCGGGTAACTTTGAAGTTATTCACAATCCATCTTACGAAGTGCTTTTCCAGGCAGAAATTGATCCAACAAATGAAGGTTTTGAAAAAGGAGTATTAACAACATCAGGTGCAATATCAGTCGATACAGGTAAATTCACCGGACGTTCTCCTAAAGATAAATTTTTCGTGAAAGATGCAATAACCGATGAGCATTTATGGTGGGATGGAACAATTAACCGTCCAACAACTCCTGAAGTATTCGATCATTGCAAAGACCTGGTAACAAAACAACTTTCCTCTGCAAAAAAATTATATGTAGTTGATACTTTTTGCGGTACAAACGAAGATTCACGTATGAAGGTGCGCTTTATCATGGAAGTAGCCTGGCAGGCACACTTTGTCACCAATATGTTTATCCGTCCTTCTCATTACGAACTTGCCAACTACGGCGAACCTGATTTTGTTACATTGAACGGTTCTAAAACATCCAACCCACAGTGGAAAGAACAAGGTTTGAATTCTGAAGTGTTTACTTTATTCAACCTGACAACCAGAATGCAGGTTATTGGCGGTACCTGGTACGGTGGGGAAATGAAAAAAGGTATTTTTGCCTTAATGAACTACTATTTACCCTTGAAAGGTATGGCATCCATGCACTGTTCTGCCAATGTTGGTAAAGAAGGTGATGTGGCTATTTTCTTCGGACTTTCAGGAACAGGTAAAACTACTTTGTCGGCTGACCCAAAACGTTACCTGATTGGTGATGATGAGCACGGCTGGGATGACAACGGTGTATTTAACTACGAAGGTGGTTGTTATGCCAAAGTAATCGATTTGGAAATGGATAAAGAACCTGATATCTGGAGAGCTATCCGTCGTGATTCATTACTGGAAAACGTTACGGTTAATGCAGATGGAACTCCTGATTACACAGCAGCTGCTTCGAAAACAGAAAACACCCGTGTTTCTTATCCGATCTATTTTATCAATAAAATTGTTTCTCCTTCACGTGCAGGACACGCTAAAAAAATTATTTACCTGTCGGCTGATGCGTTCGGTGTATTGCCTCCGGTATCTGTTTTGGATGAGAAATCAGCTCAATATCACTTCCTTTCAGGTTTTACTTCTAAATTAGCCGGAACAGAACGTGGTATCACCGAACCGGTTCCTTCATTCTCACCTGCTTTTGGTGAAGCGTTTCTTACCCTGCACCCAACTATGTATGCAAAAACGTTGATTGGAAAAGCAAAAGAACACGGAGCCAAAGTTTACCTGGTAAACACCGGTTGGAACGGCACAGGAAAACGTATTTCGTTGAAAAATACCCGCGCGATCATCGACGCTATAATCGATGGTTCAATTGAAAAAGCTGAAACCATCAAAGTTCCGATTCTGAATCTGGTCGCTCCTAAAACATTAAACAATGTAGAAGAAGGCATTCTTGATCCACGTGATACCTATGCTGATATTGCAGAATGGGAAACCAAGGCAAAATCACTGGCAGCTAAATATATCAAGAACTTCGAACAATATTGTGACAATGAAGATGCAAAAGCATTGATTCCTTCAGGACCACAGTTGTAACAAGACAAAAGAACCAGGAGTCAAGACAAAAGACATTTGGAAAATAAATAAAATGAGCTGTTCGATATTTCGGACAGCTCTATTTTTTACCAGGGAATTGTATCGACCTGTTTATATTCTATTTTTCCGGCTAATCCGAAATATCCATTTGGACCATCCAGACCATCTTGACCTTTTGCACCTTTTCTACCTCTTGGATTTCCTTCGCCTCCTTCACCTCCTTCTCCACCGTTTCCACGACTTCCGCCTGAACCTCCAAAACCACCGCTTACATCGACTTTAAACAACTGAAGGTAATTCTTCATAGCAGGAGTATAATTAAAAACCAGATAACCCCCGTTTCCACCATTACCTCCCATTCCACCATAACCACCCGGACCCCCAAAACCACCATCACCGCCACGACGCTGACCTTGTATTTGTCTGGTAATTTCAGTTCTTATTTCTTTACCTGCCGTATCTTTTTTAATAATAATATCTTTAACTTCATAATAATAAAATTCTCCTTTATAGCCGCTGCCTCCGTTTCCTCCGTTTCCGGCAGATCCACCATGTCCACCATTACCTCCTGAAGCATTTATTCTCATAGAACCTCCAGTTGGATTAATTAAAAAATGCTGTGACTGATTTAATGTTAAGTCTTCGGTATAAACTTTAATCAGATTGCAGTTTAAAATACTATCGTAATATATATCTGTATATATGTCGATATCATGACCATATCCTCCATCATCACCATTTCTTCCATCTTCACCGGGATTACCTGATCCACCTGTTGACCCCGAAGAACCACTTGAACCTGAGAATGCCCACATGCCGGAGTTTCCCGAACCATATAATGAAAACTGATCTTTGTAATCCATTTCAATTTCGATAAAATCATAGACTTCTTTATCCCTGTTTAATTGAACCAGAATACCGGGATGATGATCAGGATAATCGAAAATATTATTACTTATGCTAAACTCACCATTCTTGTAATTGACACCTCTTGCAAGCACTTCATAAGCCGGCATTATCTTTTTTAGTTTGGTTGCTGTCGGGTAATTTAAAATTG
>JAQTOL010000262.1 GCA_028748945.1 Paludibacter sp. | reverse complement strand
CACAGGAAACAAACAAAGAGCTCCCCAGTAGTATACCAACTAACAGTATAGTCAGTCGATAAGACGATTCCTTAAAATATTTTTTCATTTCTATATTATATATTAAAATACATTTTTCAGTAAGTCTGAATTTTTAATCAATCATTTAATACGTATTAATAAATAATTGAACGTGACATTTAATTATTTACTATTCAGTACGGATGAATTTATGAATGTGTTCTTTTATTTGAAATTGTTGTTTTGAAAGAACAAAAGTATAGTTCAATCCGCAATATAAGGGCTAAAATCCATTCAAAAAGGTGGAATTTGTTCTGTTTATTTTGCTTTGTTTTACAAATTTAAAGATATGCTGAATAATATGCTGTAAATCAGGCAACAAATGTATAACTACATACTTAAAGTGTGCAATAGTTTGAAAACTGTAAAATTATAAGTAGATTGATTTTGAGACTAATAAAAGAACAAAACATATATGCCCTTTTATTTGACATAAAGGAAATGCAGCAAAGTGTATTAAAGAAGAGAGTGTTACGAGGAACACCCTCTTCTTTTTTAATTTTATGCTGCAATATTATTACCGAACAATGACCTTCGTGTTGAAGTCATTGATTTTCACAACGTATGCACCAGCATTAACTGAGATTTCAGAAGGTCTGTCGAATCTGATCTGACGACCCGAAATATCGAATAAAGATATTTTTTCTGATCCTGTCAATCCTGTAATTTCAATTTTTCCAACTGAAGATATTACTTTATACGGACTATCTTTTATCGTTTTTACTTCAGAGAAACCTTCAGCATAAGCTGCATCAAGGGCAGCAATAGTATTTGTGACATTCATAAGTGAAGTCCCAATTTCATTTTCTGTTAAAGCTCTGCTGTAAAGTCTGAAATCACTTACCAATGTTTTACGCAAATATGTATCTCCTACATAACATGAACGTCCTATCCAGTTATATGGAGTTCCAATGAATCCTGGTTTTAAAAGTGCTGCAGATGGAAATTCTTTCATTGTCCCTGTTTTAGCTAAAAATCCATCCAAATAAATAGACCCGATGGTATCATTCTGTGTATAAGCAATATGGTGCCAGCCTCCCATAAGAGCATTTGCAGCCATTGAGACTTGAGTTTCATTTTGCCAATGTGTTGGAGTAATACATGAGTTTTGATTTTTCAAACCAACATAAAGATATGCGTTGGCATCGGTACCTGAATTCGTGGAATTAGAGAAACAGAATAACATATTACCGTTATTATTCAATAATGTATAATCTGCATCAACACGGTAATAAGCTCCATAAGTGTAATTATTAAGGTGAGGCAGAATTTCACCCATTTTAGAACCCATGTCAAAGTAACCAATACTGTCACCTAAAGCTAAAACATTAAATTTAGTGGTACTTCCCATAACTTTAATCCGGGCATCTTTTTTCACGGTACCAGTAAAATGTTTTTCAGCTGCATCAGTTACAATACTATCATTTGAAACATTTGCAGGAGCAAAGTCGTATTTTACTAACAAGTCATTTGCAAATTGAGTACCGTCTTTTACTTTTACAGTAGCGTTAAAATCTTTCGTTACAGCCTGACCATTTTTCGATAACATGGCAGTTAATACTACATTAAAGTCATAATAATCTTGTCTGTTTACAACACCTGTAGTGCTGATAACTGTAGGATGAGTTGATTTCCATACAATGGATATCGTAGGATCTAAGGTTCCTGCTGTAGGCAAAGTAAGATTTGAAGTCACAGCACTTAAATCACCTAGAGTCAGAGCAGCTTGTTCATTTGCCAAAGCCGGTGACTTATAATCCGAATCCTGTGCGTAAGCATTGTTCAAATCATCGATTACAGTTGGAACTTTAAGCACGTTATTAATATCATCCATTGTTAATGGAATCCTGTATAATTCAAATCCATAAAGCAAGGTTTTCTTTAAATATGCATCACTGGCATAGCAAGAACGCCCCAACCAGTTAAATGGTGTTCCCGTAAAACCGGGTTTTGGCAACTGTATTGAAGGTGGAAAGGTCATGGTCCCTGTTACCAAAACGGCTCCGTCGAGATATACTGTTCCTGCTGTACCGTTTTGTACATAACAGATGTTATGCCAGCCGATTTTATCGGAAGCTTTTGCAGATGCTTTTGGAGCATTCGCTCCTTTTCCAATATACTGATCTCCTGAATCATAACGCCCGGATGTGCAGTTTTGACTTTGGTTTTTCAAACTTCCAATAATATAGCCATTTTTATCGTTTGCTACATCAGTTGAATTTGCAAAACTCCATATAAAGTTTCCGTTTGTATTCAAATCTGTATAATCGGCTGCAATTCGGAAATAAGCACTCATGGTATAATTATTCAACGAATAAATCTGTTCACCAATGGCAGTGCCCATATCCAGATATCCGGTTCCGTTACCCAGATCCAGCACATTAAATTGTTTCGAACCGGAAGCACCGATTGTTTTTATTTTTGCATCATTCATAACAGTAGCAACATAAGCACTATCGAATTCATCTTTTACAGTTGTAACACCATTATTGATTGCAATATTGGCACTGATAAAATTCCATTTAGCAACAGACTCTGCTACTACAATTGGTGCTGTAACAGTTATCGTAAATGTTTTGGTCAATGTGTAAGTTTTAGTACCTACGGTCATAGAAGCGGTAGCAGTTAAAATTACAACCTGATCGAATTTAGCTGGACGTGTTACATTTCCCAAGGTGTCACAATAAGCATTGTTAGTTGATGCCCATTTTATAGACACTCCATTGATACCGGTAGCTAAAGTCAGATTTGATGTAACTTTAGTTAAATCACCGGCAATATCTAAAGCTCTCCACTGAGAAATCAATTCAGCAGGTGTACCGGTTAATTCTAGAATATCGTCGGATGTTAATGCTCTGCTGTAAATACGGAAATCATCAAGCATTCCATTCAACCCCGGATCAGGCCATTGGGATTTACCGATATAATTTGTTGGAGTCGGAGCAAGCGTTGTTGCATCCAACATGGCAGGAGTAATTGTAATGGCATCATTTGTAGCAACAGGAACGCCGTTAACATACAAGGTTCCTAAACCAACCCCGGATGTGTAAGCAACCGTAACTGCAACATGAACCCATTTGCCTGTTGGTAATACAGGACCGTTAATAGACTGTTCTCCTGATGTTGTTCCTGAATTATTCAGAAAAGCAAAACGTATACCACTCCCATAGGATGCTGTTAGGAACATATAATCCGAAGTACTCGCACCAAAGTCAAAAATACGGGCCCATGTGGCAAGTGCATTTACATTTACCCATGTAGCAACTGTAAAATCAGTTAAAGAACCGGTTATTCCGACAGGTAATTGAATATAATCGGCAACAGTAGGCAATGAAATTGCGCTTCCATCATATCCGGGAACATCTACTGCCGCACCATAAAGTGTTCCATCTAATGCATTTCCGGATACATCAGGGACCATTCCACCTGAAACATTATCAAAAGTGTAATGTAACTTTAGACCGCTAGTTACATCAGCAAACATAAATGATGTGGTAGATAAAGCTACCAACAAGAGACATGCTTTTCCCATCTCTTTGATTTTTGAAAAGTAATTTTTTTTCTTCATGGCATTAATTTATTAAAGTTACATAATTTGTAAATTGTTCTTTACAGAACGGTTGGTTTGTTTTAAAACACGACCCAAAAAAATTGATAATTAATATGTTATAGAATAAATGTGTTTTTAAGATTATTCTGCTTTGTTTCTTATAAGTGTAAATGTAACACTTGTTTTGGCATTATAAAAATAATTTATTTCGTTTTTTTGAATAATTTCATATTTTGTTAATATATTTATACGGACAATATCTTATTGAAATTTGCTTGAATATTGTCCTCAATTATTAAATTTGAGAGACATTTGTTGAAAACCGCTTAAATCTTCATTTGGTCTTGAATCTGTGTCATTCAATTTTATAATGCTATATTTTTTTAAAATATAAGATACTATTAATCAGTAAAATGAATAAATTATCTTTGTAAAAATGAATAATGTATTTATCCTGTAATAATCAAGTGTAAAGAAAACACTTGTTTTTCTTATTGGTACTTTAAATATTATGTTTTACAACATAATATTCTATTTTATGAAAAATAACTAACAGATATGTTAAATGCGAGGTGTCTGCAATTTACGTTAGTTATAAATTCGTTTTCAAATTCGATTCTCACTTGTATTTTATTAGGTAAAAAATAGAATACATGGTTATGTTTAGATGAAATTCAATGTAATTTATTTATTTTATAAATAAGATTTTTTTTTTGAAAGTGGACAAATTCTGTCAGCTATATTTAATTTATACAGATTGTGTTTTTATAAGGACTAAGAGTTTAATCTAGTTAACCTTTTTCCCCCATAATGACCACCCGGCAACATTTAATCCCGTATATACAATGGTTGGGACCCGTGGGGATGCCTCCCAGTCAAGTTCACGTTGTACTTTGAGTTTTACACTTCCAATTGTGAGCGTTTTTGTATCTGCATTATAGGTCCATTTTCCGGTTAAAGCTCCTGAAGCTGTATAATTTGCAGAAAGAGTTAATGTTACAGAAGTTTGCTGAACACCTGCCTGATACTTTAACGTGATATGTTCCCAGTTTCCAATTAAATCATTATCAGTAATAATCGTTTGAGGAACACCTGCGTAACGTTCAGGTAATACAACAGGCCAACCATCATCGGTCCAAAGTATTTTTCGAACATGGCCCATCATGATGGCGTTACTGTAAGCATTTCCACCTGTATTTGCCGGTAAGCGTCCCTGCGAACAATAATACCACTCTTGGGTGTCGGGATTTTGAAAAACACAGCAGTGCGATATCCCAACCCATCCCGAATGATTATTGAATTTATAGGGATGGGTTATTATCGGGTAACATTCTGCTCCGGTTGTAATATTTGCATTATTATATCCCAGAAATGGACCGGTTATACTTCTTGAACGACAAACGCGAGTATTATAATTTACTGATAATTCATCATAGGCCAAAAAAAGATAATAGTATCCGGTTTTGGGGTTGAAAATCATTTCAGGTCCCTCTTGTCCCTGCCACCGATTCGCATCGTTGTTTGAACGACGGGCAATGCGGGTTCCGTAATCGGCCAATGTGCTTAATTTAAGTGGTTTTCCTGAAGCGGAATCAATTTTTAGCTCGGGAATTCCACTATGCCAGGAGCCGTAAATCAACCAATGATCTCCTTCGGGAGTGACAATATAGGTAGGATCAATAGCATTCCACTT
>JAQTOL010000261.1 GCA_028748945.1 Paludibacter sp. | reverse complement strand
ATGCCCGTGCTGAACGGGAACGCTCCACACAAAATGCGAATATTGTAGTCCCTGCCGAAATTGCAAAGCAACGTGCAATCATTGAAGCTCAGGCAAATGCAGAACAAGTAAGGGTGAATGCAAAAGGTGAAGCTGATGCTATCTTCGCAAAAATGGACGCTGAAGCCAGAGGTTTATATGAAATACTGACAAAACAAGCCGAAGGTTACAAAGAGGTGGTTGGCGCTGCTGGTGGCGATCCAAACAAAGCGTTCCAGTTATTGCTGATTGAAAAATTACCTGAACTCGTTCGCACCCAGGTTGAGGCAGTTAAAAACATTAAGATTGATAAAATCACAGTTTGGGATTCGGGCAACAACTCTGAAAACGGCAACAGCTCTACAGCCAATTTTGTATCGGGAATGATGAAAGCCGTTCCACCCTTGAATGATTTATTTAATATGGCCGGATTGAATTTACCGACCTACTTAAAAGGTGCTCAGAAGGAAGAAGAATCTACTATTCACGTAGAAGTTGAAGATAAAAAAAAGTAGCAGAATCCGGCCATTAGAATTATAATATGATGGGGAACGCCTGCTGAAAGTAATCCCGGCAGGCGTTTTTCCTTCTTTTTAATATGAAACTTTGTCATAAACAAAAAAAAGAACCTCAAAAAAGAACACCATGAAAAAAGAAAATGAAAAGTATTGCTCCGAATGTGGAGAAATTATCAACGCAAAAGCAGAAATCTGCCCAAAATGCGGTGTAAGACAGGTACCTGTTTATAACTCATCCAACAGACCAATAAGTGATAACAGGTGGATTACATGTTTATTACTCTGCTGGTTTCTTGGTGTGTTTGGAGTTCACCGGTTTTACACGGGTCATACTGCTTCAGGCATAGTTCAACTTCTTACTCTGGGTGGATGTGGAATCTGGATGTTAATCGATTTTATCGTAATTGCAGTAGGGAATTTCAAAGATGCAGATGGAAATCCAATTCGGAATGAATAGACATCTTTTAATTATCAAAAAATATGTTGGTAGCAATAAACTCCTGAGTTTTGTTGCAGCTTATTTTTTTGTGTCGGTATTTCTGAAATCGGTTGTAAACATTGATGTTTGCATTCCATGTCTATGGAAAACTGTTTTTGGTTTTACCTGCCCCGGGTGTGGCACAACCACAGCATTTGTAGAACTTACCCGGTTCAATTTCTCAGGGGCTTACCACACAAATGCATTGATTTTCATTATCATTCCTTTGATCTGTGTTAGTATATTCATTGATTTCAACAAGTTTAGAAAAAGAGCAAAAGAACAAAACGAATAGTTGAAATACAAACAGGAGCAGATTCATTTTATTGTTTATTTAAAACCAGACTAATATGAAACAGAACCATTTTCAAAAAATAATCAGAGGATTAAGCCTGACTTCGGTTATGTTTGTTTTTCAGGCTTGTTACGGAACGCCACAGGATTTTGGTTATGATGTTTACCTCTCCGGGGTTGTCACTTCAGCTGTTACAGGCAAGCCCATCAAAGGTATCAAAGTTTCTGTGGAAAATACTTCTCAATATGAGTTAACCGATTCAGTGGGAACTTTTAATATGTATGTTCCCAAATTAAAAAACTACAAAGTTGTTTTTGAAGATGTTGATTCAATAAGCCAGGGTAGTTTTGTGAGTAAAGATACCATTTTGATTTCCGCAAATAATTCAATCCAGGTAAACATTGCTTTGGAAAGCAAGTAAATGAACAATTTACAAAAATATATCTACCGGCAATTCAAAAAGAATGAAACAGCAATTCATGAACTGAATTACCTGTTTTGGGAATGTACTTCGCGTTGCAACCTCAGTTGTTTGCATTGCGGAAGTGATTGTTCAAAAGATACATCATTTCCCGACATGCCTTTGGACGATTTTCTGAAAGCCATTGACAGCATTTCATCACCTGCAAAAAATTTCACGGTGGTTTTAACCGGTGGCGAACCATTGATGCGAAATGACATTGAAATAATTGGTCGTGAAATCCGCAAACGGGGAATGCGTTGGAGCATGGTAACGAACGGTTATATATACACGGACGAAAAACATAACGCATTGCTCAATGCCGGATTAGGTGCACTAACCATAAGTTTAGATGGACTGGAAAAATCGCATAATTGGTTGCGAAATTCGAAACACGGTTTTACAAGAACAGAAAGAGCGATTGAGTTGGCAGCGAGTTCAGCCCGCCTGAATTTCGATGTGGTAACCTGCGTCAATCAACGAAATTTGAAAGAAATGGATGCCGTCTATAATTATTTGAAAACGAAACATGTTAAAACCTGGCGATTGTTCACCATCCTTCCCATTGGAAGGGCAAAGAATAATCCCGAATTACTTTTAGATGACTTTCAGTTTAAAGGACTTATGGACTTTATCGTTGAAAAACGAAAACGGAAAGAAATGGATGTAAAATTCAGTTGCGAGGGTTATGTCGGAGATTATGAGACGAAAGTCAGGGATGGAGCTTTCTTTTGTCGGGCAGGTATCAATATCGGATCAATTCTGATTGATGGCGCTATTTCTGCCTGCCCAAATATAGATCGCAGCTTTTCTCAGGGGAATATTTATACTGATAATTTTTACGAAGTCTGGCAAAACAAATACCAGGCATTCCGGAACCGGAACTGGACAGAAACCGGGCTATGTGAGAAATGTGGTGAATATAAAAACTGTCAGGGAAGTGGAATGCATCTCTGGCATGGGGGCAAAGAAAACGTGCTGGTCTGTCATTACAGCAAAATAGTGAAGTGATAATGGCTTTATAAAAAAAATGCTCCCGTGATTTCTCGGGAGCATTTTTTATGAAGTATTTTAGAATCGGCTTATACTACTTTATAAACATCAACATTCTCAACATCAAATTTTTTGATAAATGCTGCATGACGACGAACTTCCACTTCACCGTAATTCAGATAAACTTCGGTAGATTTACGATACATATCTTCTGTATCACGTGAAGCGTCGATAATCAACAAATAGCTCATAATAATATGTCCGGCCATTTCGACTAAACGACGAGCCTGAAAATCGAGGTATTCCTGATTCTTTATTTCATTGACACGAACCATTGCATTCTCAAACAAATTTGTCATGATCTGTAGTCGCTTACGGAACGATGTAAACTCGGGATTAATCGGTTGAGCATCGTATTCTCGAATCATTTTCAGATAATTCCCTGTGGTTACGTGACGTATTGCCGCCACAACCTGTAATTGCGAAGTTCCTTCGTAAATAGTCATGATACGCGCATCACGGAACAATCGTTCACAGGTATAATCTTTCATAAATCCGGATCCACCATGAACCTGAATGGCATCATAAGCATTTTGGTTTGCATATTCACTGGAGAACATCTTTAGCATTGGAGTTAAAGCATCGGCCAGTTTTGAATATTCTTTGTAATCCGCTTTTTCTTCCGGAGTCAGTTTGCGTTCCGTTTCAATGGATTCATATATTTTATAAACATCTACAAAACGGGTCGTTTCATACAGCAATGCACGTGAAGCATCCAATTTTGCTTTGATAACCGATACCATTTCGAAAACGGCAGGAAACTCAATAATAGCTTTGCCGAATTGACGACGTTCGCGGGCATATGACAAAGCTTCGTTATATGCTGAAGACGAAAGTCCGACAGATTGAGCACCAATTCCCAAACGGGCACCGTTCATCAATGACATCACGTATTTTATCAAACCCATCCGGCGGGTTCCGACTAATTGAGCAGGTGTATTGTTGAATACCAATTCGCAGGTTGGTGATCCTTTGATACCTAATTTATTTTCGATACGACGAACTAAAACGGTATGATCGTGTTTATTATCGGCAACAAAATATGACAAACCACGACCGTCTGAAGTTCCTTCTTCCGAACGGGCTAAAACAAGTTTAATCTGCGCATCACCATTGGTAATAAAACGTTTTACCCCGTTTAAATACCACATATTATCCTTTTCACTGAAAGTTGCTTTCAACTGAACAGCCTGTAAATCGGAACCTGCATCAGGTTCCGTCAGGTCCATCGAACAAGTTGCACCATCACAAACGCGGGGTAAATATTCATTCTTAATTTCATCGGAAGCAAATTCGGAGATCGTTTCCGCACAGTCCTGAAGTCCCCAGATATTGGCAAAACCGGCATCGGCACGCGCCACCATTTCACCCGACATAACATAAACAATAAAGGGAAAATTCAACCCACCGTACTGACGTGGTAATGTAAGTCCGTAAACACCGGCCTGAGTCAGTGCTTCGTGATTTTCTTGTGTTCCTCGGGCATATATAACCCGGCTGTTTTCTACTTGTGGTCCGTCGTGATCTACACTTTCGGCGTTAGGCGCAATAATATCACCACAAATTCCTCCAATAATCTCGAGAACTTTTTCGTAATTGTCAATAGCATCTTCGAAATCGCGTGATGCGTAATCATATTTATCTTTTTCAGCAAAATTGCGCTCCTTGAGGGCAACTATTTTCTTCATCAATGGATGCGAAAGCTGAAATTTAATGGCTGGATTGTCGTTATAAAAGTTCATGTTACTTCGAGTTCTTTTTGTAATACTTAATCATTTTTGGGAGTACTTCTTCAATGCTTCCGGTAATTACATAATCTGCAATGGCATTAATAGGTGCTTTGGGATCATTGTTAATAGCAATAATCATAGCACTTTCCTGCATTCCGGCAATGTGTTGAATTTGTCCTGAAATACCACAAGCAATATATAATTTAGGACGAACCGTTGTTCCTGTTTGTCCAATCTGACGTTCGTGTTCGGCAAAACCGGCATCTACAGCAGCACGTGAAGCTCCTACTTCACCACCCAGAGTAGCAGCAAGTTCATGAAGCAATTTGAAATTATCGGCACTTCCTACACCATAACCTCCCGAAACAATAATCGGTGAACCTTTAATATTTAGTTTCGATTTTTCCATATGACGTTCAATCACTTCCACCACAAAATCGGTATCGGCGACATATTTCGAAACGTCCATTTTGACAGTTTTACCAACAAATTTAGCATCTTTGATTTCCTTTTTCATCACGCCTTCGCGTACAGTTGCCATTTGTGGACGGCAATCAGGATTGACAATGGTTGCAACAATATTTCCGCCAAATGCAGGACGAATCTGATAAAGCAAATTCTCATAAACTTTTCCTGCTTTTTTATCTTCATACGTTCCAATTTCGAGTGAAGTACAGTCGGCAGTTAATCCGCTGAATAATGCTGAAGAAACACGTGGACCTAAATCGCGACCGATAGATGTTGCTCCCATCAGGGCA
>JAQTOL010000260.1 GCA_028748945.1 Paludibacter sp. | reverse complement strand
GAAATGGTTTTAGCCATGCTGTCTGTTATTTTATCAGCATACATGATAACTCTACCATTCAGGTTTCGGGCAGCACGACCGGCAGTTTGAGTCAGTGACCTGTGCGACCGGAGAAATCCTTCTTTATCGGCATCCAGAATTGCCACTAACGAAACCTCGGGTAAGTCCAGTCCTTCACGCAACAGGTTAACTCCAATCAATACATCGTACACCCCACGTCTCAAATCTTCCATTATCTTAACACGGTCAAGCGTTTCTACATCAGAGTGAATGTAGTTACAGCGCACACCCATCTTGGCCAGATAATCCGTCAGTTCCTCTGCCATTCGTTTAGTTAATGTAGTAACCAGCGTACGCTCTTTCTTTTCAGTTCGCAGCGTGATTTCTTCCAGTAAATCGTCAATCTGATTCAGGCTTGGACGTACATCGATGATTGGATCCAATAAACCGGTCGGGCGGATAAGCTGATCGACCACAACCCCTTCACTTTTTGCCAGTTCGTAATCGGCCGGAGTGGCACTTACATAAATGGTTTGGGGTGCAAGTTCCTCAAATTCTTCAAATTTCAACGGACGGTTATCTTTGGCAGAAGGTAAACGGAACCCATAATCCACCAGGTTTTGTTTACGTGCCGAATCTCCACCATACATTGCGCGAATTTGCGAAATGGAAACGTGACTTTCGTCAATGACCATCAAAAAATCTTTGGGAAAATAGTCAAGCAGGCAGAACGGTCGCATACCCGCTTCTCTTCCATCGAAATAACGGGAATAATTTTCAATTCCGGAGCAATAGCCCAGCTCCTTAATCATTTCAATATCATAATTTACCCGTTCGTAAATACGTTTGGCTTCATAATTCTTACCGATCGAACGAAAATAATCCACCTGTCTGTTCATATCCGCCTCTATCATTTGAATGGCATTGGCAATTGCTTCTTTCGTTGTTACAAAAATGCTGGCAGGATAAATTTTATACGATTCAAAGCTTTCAATAATTCTGAAATTTATCGGATCAACAGTTTGAATTTCTTCAATTTCATCTCCCCAAAACGCAACCCGTAAAACAAAATCGGCGTACGCCAGAAAAATATCCACCGTGTCGCCCTTCACGCGGAAATTACCCCGGTTCAGTTCTATTTCATTA
Source organism: Paludibacter sp. (assembly GCA_028748945.1). Classification (GTDB taxonomy): domain Bacteria; phylum Bacteroidota; class Bacteroidia; order Bacteroidales; family Paludibacteraceae; genus Paludibacter. Next base: position 4,165 of record JAQTOL010000260.1, on the reverse strand, counting down.
CGCGTATACAAAATATCCACCAAAGTACGCAGAAAAGCATTTCGGACTACTTTCTGTCCTTTTTGAATTTCAACCACATTGCTGCTAAAATCATCCGGATTTCCCATTCCGTAAATACACGAGACGGACGAAACAACCAGCACATCCCTCCTGCCCGACAATAATGCAGAAGTAGTTGCCAATCGAAGTTTTTCAATCTCCTGATTGATTGCCAGATCTTTTTCAATATAGACATCACTAACCGGCAAATAGGCTTCGGGTTGGTAGTAATCGTAGTACGAAACAAAATATTCAACCGCATTTTCGGGAAAGAACGCTTTAAACTCGCTGTACAATTGAGCAGCCAGCGTTTTATTATGACTTAAAATTAAAGTGGGACGCTGCACTTGTTGCACAACATTGGCAATGGTAAATGTTTTTCCTGAACCGGTAACACCTAACAAAGTCTGAAACGGCATGTCCGTGTTCAGTCCTTCCACCAGTTGTTTGATAGCTTCGGGTTGATCACCGGTTGGTAGAAAGGGAGATGTGAGTTTAAAAGGCACTTTAAGTTGGTGGTTAATAGTTTATAGTTGGTAGTTTAGCATTACAGTCCCCCCGATGGCTATCGGGGCTATCGTGGAGGAAATACCAATCTGAAAATAAAATGAAACTAATCTTGATCAACCTCTTTGCGGACGAAGTCCCTGTCAGGGTTTGAAATAGAAGTAGCTTTTAGTAAGCAAACAGCAAATAATAGAAGTTTGAAGTTTCTGAATTGAATGAAACTTCAACGACTAAACATCTAAGCTTTTAAACAGTTTAATGAATAAACAGTTCAAATAAAAATGAAACGGGATTGTAATTATTTGAGGATTTCCGATTGTCGTGAGTTCAGGTATTATAAGAAAATTGTTTTCACTCGTCCGACAAGGGCATTATAATCCACAAAATTATATACAAAACCAAACCGGGGAAACCAGCCGAAAAGATCGAAAGCAGAGCATAAGCAACTCTTACCAGGGTAGGATCCCATTCAAAATAATCTGCAATTCCGGCACAAACACCTGCCACGAGTTGATTTCTGGAGCGTTTTAGTTTCTTATTCATACTATTATGATGTTGGGTTAATATTGAAAACAAAGTAACAAAAAAAAACTGAGAGAAAAAAGAAGAACAAAATATTTCTCAATTGTATTATAAATCCACAACCGGGATCTTTGCCAGGATGCTTTTCTATCAAATAATGCATACTTTATATCAATTTGCAGCCTTTGAAACTGTTGATTGATTATATCTTTGCCAAATATTTAATTAGTCACCAAAATTACTTTGTTATGCCTAAAATTCTAAAACTCTTTATACTCTCTTTTTTAATCGTATTGTCGACCCGGGTAAGCGCTCAATCGGATGTGACAGCCAGCATTGATGCTACAGCCCGTACAGCTACTATGTCAAATGGAATTGTTACTATTGGCATTGCCAGTAGCGGAATGCTGACTTCACTGAATTTTAACGGTAAAAATTTAGCCAGTGGCGGTAAATTTTACCTCGATTATACCGACTCAGCAAGTAATAAAGCTTTTGGACCGAATGCCATACGCATTGAAAAACAAAACAACGAATATGCCGAAGTAGTGTATTCAAGAACTACCGGCCCGATTATTCTGGAACAGGGATATATCCTTCGAAAAAATGTGAGCGGAATATATACTTACGTAACAGTGAAAGGAACGAATCCGGGAACAAAAGTGCGCGAAATGCGTATTGTTTACCGCGTCAATCCATCTCTTTTTACATACGGATATGTTTCTGACAGGATGCAGGGACAGTTACCCTCAGTTGCAGTTATGGCTGCAGTGAATGCTACTCCCATTATGGATGCCACTTATCAGTTACCTGACGGAACTATTTATACCAAATACAACTGGACCAATTATATAGTACAGGATAGCGTGCACGGTATAATGTCAACAAATGAAGGTGTCTGGGCCATACCGGTTAGTCATGAGTATGTAAACGGTGGTCCAATGAAACAGGAATTAACCGTCCATACTACTAATACTACTCCTCTGGTTTTGCAAATGCTTCAGGGTGAACATATGGGAGCTTCTGCGCAAACGTTTAGAAATGGAGATGAAAAAATATACGGACCGTTTTTTATCTATTTAAACGCAGGAAATAGTTATGCTGACATGATTGCTGATGCTAAAAGCCAGGTTGCTGTTCAAAAAGTGCAATGGCCTTTTCAGTGGCTGACAAATCCGTTGTATCCTCTTGACAGAACCACGGTAAGCGGTAATATCAATATCACCCCCGGACTCAATAAAGAGAAAATACAGGTAGTACTGGCACAACCCGGTAGTGATGTATATGAACAGGGCAAACAATATATTTATTGGGGACTGACTGATAAAGACGGTAATTACAGTATTGACCATGTGCGTGCAGGAACATACACTTTATATGCTTATGCAACTACCGGCGAAGTAACCGATGAACTTTCTGTTGACAATCGGGTAGTATCCGGATTGACAACTAAACTGGATACGGTTCAGTGGCATCCGACAAAGTATGAGAATATGCTTTGGATGATTGGTGAGAACGACCGCATGAGCACCGGATTTCATTTCAGCGATACCATTCGTCAATACGGACTTTATAACCTTCCACCTGCAAACCTGAATTATATTATTGGAACCAGTAAACCGGAAAATGACTGGTATTACGCACAAACAAAAACAGGAACCTGGACCGTAACTTTCAATAACCCGAAAGTTCAGACTGGGAATGCATTACTTACTGCATCCATTGCAGGAGTTGGAAATTCTCCGAATGTAGATGTGTATGTCAATGGTGTAAAAAAAACTACCTGGTCTTTTTTGAACGATGCCAGTGTGTATCGAAGTGCTGTGTTGGGTGGAAAACACGGTCTAAAAACACTTACATTTCCGGCATCAGTGCTTGTTGTCGGGCAAAATACGGTTAAGTTTACGATAAGCAATTTAGGAAATCGCGGCGGCGTGATTTACGACTGCATTAAACTGGAGGCCGGAGGTTTATTGTCAGGCTTAAACAGCTTAAAATACAATAACAGCCTTGCAGCATTTGCTTATCCAAATCCATTCAAAGATCAAACTACCATTGAGTTAAATGCAACCGGCGAGGATGATGTTAATATACAATTGTATGACATTCAGGGCAAACAACTGGAAACCATCTATAGCGGAGCAATTACTGCCGGAAAGCAACAATTTGTATGGAAACCGATAGATTGCGCACCCGGAATTTATTTCTATTCTGTAAAAACAAAAAAATCAGTATTTACAGGTAAGTTAGTTCTTTTAAAATAATAATAAAAGGGTTTAATTTCTGTTTTCGGGAATTGAACTGAAAGCAGCATCTTATAAAACTAAAAAAATAACATTATGTCTTTCACAGCCTGTGACAGACATCTTGTACTATGATTACATAAAAAAAGACCTACACTCTCATGTAAGTCTTTTATAATTAGCAGTCGGGATGACAAGATTCGAACTTGCGACCACTGGTCCCCCAGACCAGCAAATAATGTGTAATATTTTTTGGTAATCCATTGTATTTGTGTATATTTGTATTGAAAATCAACTACTAATAAAATACCAAAAATAGCCATTTTTGTATTGATTTAGGCAAAATGTTTTACCATTGTTTTACCCTGATTTTATGCTCTTAGCTAAAGAATGCGGTATTCAATTTATAAAACCCAATACAATGAAAAACTACAAAGTCATTTTGTGGACACACAAAACATTAAACAGCGGTGAATTCTCAGTTTTCTTACGTATTACCAAGGACCGAAAAGTCAAGTACATTTCTCTGGGTATTTCTGCTCTTCCTGAACAATGGGATGAGCAGTTTGGTCGTTACAATGAAAAAAAGAAGAAAGGCATTTTAGTACATCCTGATTTTGTTGAGAACAATGCTTTTCTTAATGCCCAGGAAACAAAAGCAAAAGCTGTCATTGATGATTTTGACCGCAACAAAATCGACTGGACATTAAACCAATTTGAAGATGCATTCCTGAATCGTTCAAAGCAAGGCAAAGTTAAACATTTCTTCGAAAATCAGATACGAAAACTAAAAGAAACCAATCATATTGGTAACGCACTTTGTTATCAAAGAACGCTTGACATGCTTGAAATTT
>JAQTOL010000259.1 GCA_028748945.1 Paludibacter sp. | reverse complement strand
GGTTATTATGACGATTATTATGTAAAATAATACGATTTTCTAAAAATACAGTTCTCCAAAAAAATGAGGTGTATGGAAATCGGGTTTTTCAGTAGCCACCGGACTCCAGGTCACAAAATGAGGCGAATCGGTACCATCGGCACATTTATAAAAGTTTCCAAGTATTTTTTCGGGCAAATGTTGGGGATCGATGCCGATCAAAGCAAAAGGAATTTTTACGGTCAATTCCCATTCGAACATTCCTTCCAGTTCGTTAAATGCCCGTCTTCCGATGCTTGGAAAACGCTCAATGGTCTGCATTTCATCTGTCGACAGGGGCACTACTTCAACTGCTCTTCCTTTTCTCCGTGATGCCGAACAGGTTCCGATACAATTAAACTCAAAATTGTTATAGGAAGCCGAATCAACCGGCTTGCAGAAAAACTCTACACAACTATCTTCATGAACCGGGTCCTGATCGTTAGAATATATCGCTCGAAGCATACTTCCCTGAACGGCGTATTTTATGAAAATACTATCTTTTGAACGAGCAATATGAAAAAGGGTGATGGGACGGTACGGAAAATCATTTATCCAGTTCAGCATCTCAATTTTATCCCTTTGACCAAAATCCTCCAGTAAGTTTCCGGCCGATTCAATATCAATATCATTCAGGGCTTCATTATATTGAATTTGTATACTTTTCATATTACCTATCCTACTTATTATTAGTGATTGCAATATTAGCCAAAAAATCCGGAATATAAGTGTATTTTCTACGATTTATTTCAAGAATAATTTAATTGAAATTGCATTGTGGAACTCCTTTTTATAATTAAGGCAAATAGTGAATCCCGGTAAAATAAAAAAGGCAAAACAACCGAAGTGGTTAATTTGCCTTCTTTTAAAAATTGAAGTAAAAATCAATGCTGATATTACGAAAGTGCCAGTTTTTCAACACGGTTATAATCGGAAACCAGTTCGTCGATTATTTCTTTCACCGAAGTGATTTTAGTCGCACGATAGGCATTGCTACCGGCAAAAGCATATCCTTTATCCATTTTACCCAGATAAGCATTGTATAAAGTGACAATAATACAATAGGGTACCTTTGTATAATCGCAGGTATGTAAACAATTGTACGGACAAGATTTCGGTGCCGTAAGTCCTTGTTTTACTTTTTCCAAAAATTCACCTTTCAGTGCCCGTCCCGGCATTCCTACCGGACTTTGAATAATCTCAACTTCATCCTGACTCGCCTTGATATAAGATTCTTTAAATTTTATATCCGCATCACATTCATTGGTAGTCACAAAGCGACTGGCAATTTGAACTCCTTTGGCACCCGATTGCATAATGTTGTACATGTCCTCACCGGTATAAATTCCACCGGCAGCAATGACCGGAATTTCCTGATTGTATTTTTCTTCGAAAATAGCAACTTCTCTAACTACGTCAGGAATTAAATTCTCGATGGAAAAATCTGGATCTTCAATTTGATTGGTCTTGAACCCAAGATGACCTCCTGCTTTCGGACCTTCAACCACGACTAAATCGGGAAGATAGTCATAAAGCGTTTTCCACTTTTCACAAATAATTCTGGCTGCACGGGCAGACGAAACGATAGGAACCAGTTTTGTTACACATTCGGGAGTTATATATTTGGGTAAGTCCATTGGAAGACCGGCTCCGGCAAATATAATGTCCACCTTTTCGGCGATTGCCGTTTTTACCATGTCGCTGAAATTAGTTAAAGCCATCATGATATTTACACCAATAATACCGGATGTTTTTTCTCTTGCTTTTCTGATTTCCTCCCTTAATCCAATAATACAAGCTTCCATATAATCTTTTGCCGTATGACGGTAAATAAGACCAATGCCTGCACACGAAATAACGCCTATTCCTCCCTCATTTGCAACAGCTGACGCCAAACTTGACATTGAAATTCCAACACCCATGCCACCTTGTATAATAGGTAGTCGTGCGGTAAGATTTCCGATTTTTAATGTATTCATTTTGCACATTTAAATGATTAGTGTGCAAAAGTACTCAAATTAGATGAATATAGTACCCTGTGAAGTACCGTTACTTATTATTTAACAAACACTGAATGCTTTTTTTATCAAATCTGAATCAACAGGAGTAAATTACAATGATACATTCATTTATATACTTGTCTGTTCAAGTGTAAATTAAGTATTGAGAGACTGTCATTTTATAAGAGAAAAATCAATTTTTATAAATTCTGGAAAAAGAATGAAGTTTTTATTCATAAATTGTATCTTTGACCCGCTAAAAATAGTATAAAATTGATAGTTGAGAAATAAATGAACTTTATTGCAATTGATTTTGAAACGGCTCATGCCAATTATCCATGTGAAATTGGACTTACTCGGGTTGAGAACGGAAAAATAGAGGAATCGAAATCCTGGTTGATAAAACCGGCTTGTTTTCCTTATATGAATCCATGGAATGAACGGGTTCATGGAATTTCTTCTGCTGATTTAGTTCGTTCGGACACCTTCGAAGAGTTGTGGAGTGAATTAAAACCCTGGTTTGATGACAGTACACTGGTTGCACACAATGCTCCTTTCGATATGCGTGTTTTACGGGCCAGCCTGGCTTATTATGATCTGGCAATACCAACTGCCGGTTATTTTTGCAGTGTCAGTCTTTCCCGAAAAGCCTGGAAGCACTTGCCCAGCCATTCGCTGGGCTCGGTTTGCGATTATCATGATATTCGTTTTCATCATCATCGCGCCGGAGATGATGCGGAAGCCTGTGCCCGTATTGTCCTTAAAGCATTCGAAACGGTAGACGCTATCAGTTTAGAAGATGGATTGAAGAAATTGGGAGTGGCTCTAAAAAAACTCTGAGTAATTTTATACTCCCCTTTAGGAGTAGGGGGTTAATAAAAAACCTCCCTAAGCTTCACAGCTGAGGAAGGTTGTCATATGTAGGTTTCGTTCTTATTGTACAAACATAAAAAGACCTGCCCACAAAACAGGCCACATTTTAATTAAAAAACGGTTATCTCATAGCTTGGTTCGTTAACGATCTCCGAAACCTGCTCGGTGTACAGAACTTTACCATTTTCATCAATGGCAACAACTGAACGTGCCATTAATCCCTGAAGAGGACCGTCTGTCAGCAACACTCCAAAATCAGTAGCAAAACTATTGTATCTGAAATCGGAAGCAGTAATAACGTTTTCAAGTCCTTCCGCTCCGCAAAAACGACTTTGAGCAAAAGGTAAATCTTTTGAAACGCAAAGTACAACAACATTTTCTTTACCGGAAACCCATTTATTGAAATTCCGTACCGATGCAGCGCAAGTACCTGTATCTAAGCTCGGAAAAATATTTAATAATACGCGTTTCCCTTTGTAATCGCTTAAATGAATTTCTTGTAGGCCGCTGCCTACCAATGTGAAATCGGGCACCTGACTACCTACTGCAGGTAATTGTCCATTTGTGTGCACATCTGTTCCTTTGAATTTTACTGTTGCCATTAATTTTATAATTTAGTTTAATAATAATTTTCTTAATGTATGAATAACAAGGATAAGGGGATTATTGTTTATATTTGCATGTGATTTTTCCTTATTTTTTTATATGACTCAAACCAAATATTTCTTTTTTCTTAATCTGCTGCTTTTCTCCCTCGTATCTTGCAAGGATACAAATGAATATCGGGTAGGTTCCGAATTTGAAGTTTATGTACAGCGTTTTGAAACAGAGGCTTTAGCCAGAGGACGTTCTTTCGACCTGAAAGCTACCGGCTTGATTGTAGAGTTTGCAGACTTAAAGGATAATACGGCAGGCCTGTGTCATTATGAAGATCCCATCCGTATTGAAATTGATAAAACCTACTGGAATGCAATCAGTAAAACTGCCGGTGCCGATTTGATGAAAGAAGATTTGCTTTTTCACGAATTGGGACATGGATTACTGGGAAGGAAACATTTGAATGATTTGCTCGAAAATGGCGACTGGAAATCCATCATGTGTGGAGGTGATCAGGTGGGCGACCGCCCCTGGAACATCAACTACAGAGGTATTCGTCGTGCCTATTATCTGGATGAATTATTTAATGAAAGCACTCCTGCACCGGACTTTGCCAGTACTCAACTTTTAGTAGATACCACCGGCTTTATAACTTCTTACCAGAAAAATTTCGATAGTCCGGATCAATCGGGTTGGGCACTTGTTGACAATACAAAATACAAAACAAGCCTGGTTAACGGAAGATTATGTTTTCAATCAAAAGTTGATTCTTCATATATGGTTTATGCGACTATTTCGAACCCTATTTCCAACCTCTCTGATTTTTCGTATGAATCAACCCTCGAATATCCATCTGCTGATCAAACCAATCAGTATGGAATTCTTTTTGGTACCATACCAGGTGGATCGGACGGTGTCAATGATCCAATAGAATACTTTACGCTTAATAATAATCTGAAAATGTTTATGGGGAACCGTACATGGTACAGCTATTATACTGAATTATCTGAATCGTCCATTGTTGCAGCAGGATCAAATAAACTCAAAGTATTCAAAATCGGAAAGATGTTGTATTACTTTATTAATGATGTTTATTGCTATCAATCTGAAATGGAGACAACTACAGTATTCAATCAGTTTGGTTTTATGGTTCCGCCCAAAGGAACTGTTTACCTTGATAACTTTAAAATTTCTTTAAATAGTGCCGGCAGTAGCTCTTCTAAAGTAAAACAAAACTTACAAATTGAGTTTAAAGTTCTGACAACTGATAAGTTCGATAAAAATAAAGTCAACAATCAATAGTTTAAAGCATATATATACATTTCATGTCAAAATTTGTAATTTATCAGGTCCTTCCCCGACTTTTCGGAAATTTCAATTCAAACAATAAACATAACGGAACCATTGAAGAAAACGGTTGTGGGAAGTTTAATAGTTTTACTACGAAGGCATTAAAAGAAATAAAATCACTCGGAATTTCTCACATCTGGTATACTGGCATCATTGAGCATGCAACAAAGACAGATTATACAACTTTTGGCATAAAGAAAGATCATGATGCCATTGTAAAAGGAAATGCGGGTTCAGCTTACGCCATCAAAGATTACTATGATGTGGATCCGGATCTGGCGGAAGATGTGAAGAAACGTATGACAGAATTTCAGAATTTGCTCAAACGGACTCACAATGCCGGAATGAAAGTAATTATTGATTTTGTACCTAACCATGTGGCACGTGAATATAAATCTGATGCAAAACCAAAAAATGTGCTTGATTTGGGTGAAAATGATCGTAAAGAATGGGCATTTTCTCCATCAAATAACTTCTATTATATCCCGAATCAGAA
>JAQTOL010000258.1 GCA_028748945.1 Paludibacter sp. | reverse complement strand
AAAAAAGAAGATTTAATGGCAGCTGAAAAAGTATTGTATTTTAACTTAGGAAATATAAAGTCGATTTTAACGGAAGATCAATACAAAAAATACCTGATGGTAGTAAACGTTTCTATTAACAACATCGACAATAATGATGAAATGATAGCAAACAATAATATTAAATAACGAGTAATTATCTATATACTAATTGGGTATCAATTTTATTGATACCCAATTTTTTTATTTAATTTTTTTTCGTTTAATAACCATTTCCTTATTAAATTCTCTTATTATATCAAAAGCTATCCATCGTGCCGATTTATTTCCCTGATTTAGAATTCCATCTGATGTATCATTTGCTTTTAGACAAAGAGTTTCATTTATCTTATCCATTTGCTTTTTAGCCCAATTTACCGTTTTCATGACAAAACACGCTTATATTATGTTTCGCGCTTAATGATAAATGATGACGAACTATTTTCTGATGTTTTGTAGAGGATTTATTACATTTTGATTAAATTTACCAATTACTACATAAATATCTTATTTATTGATACTTATAAATTTCAAGTAATCACACAGTGTTAATTACACACTCATATAACAATTTTTAACCCATAAAAGTCGAATTATATGTTGTAAAACATGTATTTTTGCATCGTCTAATAGAATTATATTTCTATAGACAAAATCTAATACAAGGAACGCCCACTAAAATCACCGGGAATTCTTTGTATTTTTTCATCAAAATAGTTAATAAGATTGTAAAATTTAATTTTTAAGGTTATGAAAAAGATTTTTGTTTTAATTTTAGTTATGGTAGCTTTTACAAGTGCTACATTTGCGGTTAATCCAAGTGATTATGATGTGTTTTACAAATTGAATGACAACTCAACTTTTAAATCGTTGGTTCATTATTTGAAAGTTGACAATAATCGTGCAGAACGATTAAAGAATGTGTGTTTATCGACAGAAACTGAGTTGAAGTCAGCTCAAAAATCTGAAGACAATGTTGCTGCGGCAAATGCAATAGATTCAAATTTCGCGAATGCTAAGAAAGTTTTAACGAGCAAACAATACAAGATGTATTCAACTATTGTAAATCTAACAATTAGCAATAGAAACTATGAAGTATTATTGGCCGAAAAGTAAACTATGTATATTAGTATAAACTGAGGGAGCATCATTCGACACTCCCTCAGTTTTTTTATAATATTATTTTTGCTTACGATTTACATAAGCTATTACTTTAGCACTTTTTAATTCCCTTAAAGCGTCATTAGCAATCCAACGAGCCGATTTATTTTCTTGATTGATAATTCGTTCAGCTGTTTCAATAGCTTTTAAACGAAGTGTTTCATTTCGTTTACCTATCTGTCTTAACGCCCAGTTAACCGCTTTTCGAACAAAATTACGCTCGTCCCATGCTTCACTTTCAATAATTGCCAGAAAAGGATAAAAATAATCGTCATTGACCTTTTTATCAAAAATAACCAACGCACACATTAAAACAAAAGCAGTTCTTTTTACAAATTCCTCATCTGCAGAAGAATATTTGTCTATTTTTTGTAAAACAAAGGGTGTTTTTACCAATAAACCACAACATTGGTCGCATAAATCCCACGAATTAAAATCATTTACCCAACTATCAAACTGTTTTTCAGTTATTGCTTTCGGGTTTTCAATCATCGAAGCTAATATTCGTGCTTCATGGATTTCTGTTGTCCAAAGTTCCAATGCTAAATCATGATTTATCCCTATCTTTTTTGCTAATTGTCTCAACAATGGTATTTTAATACCCAGCGCTTTTGAGTTTTCAATACCAAAATGAGCTAATTTTGCAAAATGCTCGGGTGTAGCGAGTGATTTCAATTCTGTTATTACATCATCAAGCTGTGTTCCATTCATAATTACATAATCATCGATTAAGAATGCCCTCCGACTACAATACGCATAATTTTCAAATTAAGCACAAAGAAACGAATCAGTTGCAAAAGAAAGGATGTTCTCCAAAATTTTGTCCAACGGGTAGGTTCAGTTGCGAATGATAAATCGCTATATGGTATGGTTTTTCCTCTTTCAGTTTTCATAATTTTAAAATTTAATTTATTTAGATACAAATAGTTATAAATCACTCAGGTATCATCCACCACAGCGGATTTGCTTTGGCTTTATACAAAAACATATAATGCATAAATAGTTTCATCCAATGCCCGGCCAATCCAATTTCTCCAACTGTATAGCTGATATCTCTACCCCATTTCGGGTATTTTTCCCAATCGGGAACAATTGGAAATACAGTCATTACGGCTGCCTGACCATGCCTGATTCCGTAACCTGCCGACACGATACACGCTGCTCCTATCTTAGACATTGAGGCTTTATGCTTATGTTCTATTGTACCTGATTTAATTTTATCGACAATATTCATTGCTACAACTCGACCAATAACGCCAGAAGGCATTCCTGTACGTGGTGGAGTTGGATTTATTTGCGTTCCATTTTTACTTTTCATTGGTTTGGACATGGGATGAGGTGGCGCAAATGCAATTCCTGCAGCATAAATATTATCATATAATGGTGATTTATAAGTAGACGGCCAATCGGATGCTTTCCATTCTTCATAAACTTTGGGCGTATATTCGGCATCAACTTTCATCATGCCATTTGGAACAAAGAGATCTGCAGTTATCTCTTCATCCTTTTTATTGTATGCTTTCATGCCTGCACCGGCAAAACTTGGAATAAGCATGGCAAAATCAAATTCTTGTGTATGATATTCACCATCAAGAGTTTCGTAATGAGCTATTCCTTTTTCTATTTTGCTGACACCTGCACCAACAATCCATTTAATATTATATTCTTTAAAAATCGATTCTGCAAAAATCTTGGTAGGTGTAATATAGCCGCCTCTTTTGATATAAGCGCCTCCCATTCCAAAATCACCCAGCTCGTATTCATTTGAAATCCAGGTTATTTCAGCCAAATGGTTTAATTTTCGTTTGTTTATTTCAAATGCAACATTCAATGAATATTCAAATGCAGCACCCTGACAGGTAGCCAAGGGATGACCGGTTCCAATCAGAAAACGTTGTTTTTCACCTTGTTCCATTTTTGCAAAACATTTTTGCAAACTTTCCCAGGCATGGGAAGCATGTTGAAAAGTACATACTGAATCTGTAAATTTGTCCGGTCCTAAACCTTCTGTTGCTCCAAAGTTTAATTTGGGTCCGGTTGCGTTTATCAAATAATCATATTACACAGTTTCTTGCATATCTTTTTGGTTACCAGTTGTATATTTAACTGTTACGTAACCCTTATCAGTAGTTGCATCACCTTGAGGATGAATGGAGACCGCGGAAGCTTGCTTGTACTTAATACCCATTCTTTTAGAAACCGGTGCCAATTCAAACTTTACTTGTTCAGGCGTCATTAACCCCATTCCGACCCAGATATTTGATGGAACCCATTGATAATTACTGTTTGGGCTAATCACCTCAACTTCATGATTTTTCCCCAAATTTCGTTTCGCAATTAAAGCGGCAGTGTGACCGGAGATGCCGGCTCCCAGGATAAGAACTTTTGCCATAATCGATGATTTTTTTGTAAAGATTTATACCAGAGAGAGATTATTGTTTTCTTAATTATTCAATAAAATAAAATAGAAAAACAGAACTATCACAAAATTAATAATTTATTTGAATAAATGTACTAAAATTCAAAAAAAAAATTATTGCTGTTTATAAATCAATACATTACTCAGTCTGTCCCTGGTTAATTTATCAAATAAAACCAAAGAAGTACTGTCTGAAGCTGGAAGGTTATAAACCTTTGGATGGGACAGATATTCTGTCGTCGGAATTATATGGTACTGATATTTTCCGTTTAAAATCCCCTTGAAAACATAAACTGGCAGATACGAAGCACTTTTCAGGGTTTTAGTATTCACATCAATTGCTACTTTCAGCATTATACCCCCATCAGTATTGAGTTGGCGTTGATTGGATATAGAATTGCCAAGCGAATAAAAAACAGGTACAGCAATACTATCTTTAGTATAAAAGGTTTCGGCATTTTGAACGACATGCGGATGTGAACCGATAATCAGATTGATTCCATGATAAACCAGGAATTTGGCGATATTTCTTTGAAAATCATTAGCTTGTAATTCATATTCAGTGCCCCAGTGAAGTATCATGATCTTAAAATCTACCGCTGAATCATTTGCCTTCTGAATATCTTTCAGAATTTCAAGAGTATCAATATAGTTTACATAATTGGGGAAAGTTACAACTCTGGCATTAGTGCCGTAAGTGCAATTTAACAATGCAATTTTTAGTCCTTTTGATTCTATAATCAACGGATATGTACTATCTCGTTGAAAATTATCTATATAACTACCTTCGTGAAGCATTTTTCTTTTATCAATCTGATGAATTGTTCTTTCCAATCCAAACTTTCCTTTGTCCAAAACGTGATTATTAGCGGTTAACAATACGTCATAACCTGCATATTTAAGTCCATCAAGTAAGGCATCCGGACTTGAAAAATTGGGATAACCACTATAAGGCTTTCCGGCAATGGGAACTTCCAGATTAGCAACTGCAAAATCGGCATTTTCAATATAAGGTTTTACCTCCTGAAAGCAAACATTATAATCGTAACGGTTCGTTTGTGGATTGTAAGCAGCCTGGAATTGAGGTGAATGACCCATTATATCACCCGAAAATATAAATGAAACAGAATCATTTTCCACTAAGGAAGCCTGTACAGTGTCATCACTGTACAAAAAACTACAGAATAAAATTAAATTTCCAACTAATAATAGAATTTTTTTCATTCAGGTCAAGATTATCCAGTTAACAAGTAGGAAAATAAAACATATATAATGCTTATTATAAGCAAATTAAAAATTGCATTTTGGGATTAAACCTCCAATGCCCCGATAATCTCTGTAACAGATGAATATCCGTGACGGTTCAAATACTCATCAATTCCATCAATAATTTTTATCGTAACAGTGGGATCAATGAAATTGGCAGTACCAATTTGAACACCCGATGCACCAGCAAGCATAAACTCAATAGCATCTGCAGCATTCATGATTCCTCCCATTCCGATAACCGGTATTTTGACCGCTTTTGCCACTTCCCAGACCATTCGTAGATCAATCGGTTTGACAGCAGGTCCTGAAAATCCACCGGTAATAGTTGATAAAATTGGTTTTCTCTTCTCACTATCTATCGCCATTCCCAACAAAGTATTGATTAAAGATACTGAATCGGCTCCTTCGGCTTCAACTGCCCGTGCAATCTCCGAAATATCGGTAACATTTGGCGAAAGCTTAACCATAAGA
>JAQTOL010000257.1 GCA_028748945.1 Paludibacter sp. | reverse complement strand
TCCGTCTAATACCACTTTGTGTTTAGAGATGGAAATCCGTATCCACTTACTGTCCGGGCTACTTGGTGCCTCGGTGTATTGTAGTTCGTAGATATAAGCATTCGGTACCACATCCCAACTGATTTCAAGACTTCCACGTGTAGGACCTGCTTTGGCTGTCACATTGGCCGGACGTTCCAGTAAACCTACCGGAGCAGGTTTACGTTTCACGTCGAAACCCGCACTCAGAATAAGCAGCTCATCGCCACCACTTATATCCTGAACCTTTACAGCCGTGCTACTCAAAAGATCTTCCAGTTCTTCACGAACCTGATTCTTTTCAATAGTCACCTGCTTGTTTCCATCACTCATTTTGGACAATAACGTGATAAAAGCTGCATTTTTTGCCTTTATAGCCGTTGCTGCATCCGCCAGAGTAGGGAAGGAGGGGTTACCGGTCAAATCGTCACCAATAGTAGTCGCTTTCACGCTCAGTTCCTGATCGTTGTAACGGTTGGAAGAATAATCCAAAATTACTTTTGCTTTTCCCATAAGATCACAATTTTTTGTTGTTAATACTAATAGTTTAGAAAAACGAGAAATATGATTTTAATTTGTAAATCAGACTATCAGAGTAAATAAAACCTGTTATGCATACTCTGTTCATTATACAGAACAGCTTATTCATTACAAAGGATACGTTTTTCATTACAAAGAACAGGTCATTCCTTACACAGAATAACTTATTCCTTACACAGAATACGTCAATCCTTATACAGAATGCGTTAATCATTATACAGTATGCTCCAGTCCTTATACAGAATACATTCATCCTTATACAGATTGTGTTTTTCCTTGTACAGAATATGCCTTTCTTTGGTCTGAAGACTCCTGTAAAACCATTGAATATTCGATTCAATCCTGTTATTCAGAAAATAATCCCTTACTATTTTATTTTCCGGGGCAATAATTCGGCTTAAATACAACATCTTGTTTTCAGGGGGCTAAAATAAATGCCCGAAATGAATAATCCTATACCACTCATGTAGTATATTTCACATAAATTATCGCAAATGATGATATTTGTCAACCTTTTTAATATCTTTGCAACTCAATTAACTAAAAAAACAAGTTCAATTCTATCATTATTTTATGCACAAGCTGTTCATTATTCTTTCTATCAATACGCCTGTTTATTTATCTATAAAAACCAACTGCTATGAAGAAACAAGTTTTAATTTCAAAGTTACTTAAAGAACTGATTAACCAGTTTTCAAACGGTGAAATGATTCCTGTACCGGAATTAACCTATAGTGGGACATGTCTGGTTGAATCCCTTAAAGTTACCTTATCCAAGGAAAGACAAAGCTCCACAATTATCGATGCGAACTGTGGATACGTCTATTCGCACAATTCCATCAACCATACGCTGTTTGAAATACAACCTATCAGTACGAGCGATTATATTCAGTCGGCTAACTGGATAAAACTGACTCATCCCGATAGTCTGGAATTTATCCTGAAGGCAACCACTGCAGCATTTAAGTTTTTCCATTCCCTTCCAACTGAACGGCACAACGAATTTGATTTTGTTTATCAACACCGGCTGTTGAATAAAAACAATTGTTACGAATCCTTTATATTACGTTTTTATGTATTGCAAAGTAAAATAGCTGCCAATTCCATTCAGTTTATGTTACATGCCAAACTTAATCCTTTGTTAGCACCTGTTGATGAAAATCTGTACAAGTTTATATCCATTAAACCCTACAATTTATTCATAAAGAGCAAATTATTGGATTCGAAAGAATACATAGCCTTCACCAATACCGAACAGGAAATCGTCAAACTGGTGAATAAAGGTTTGGATTATAACGAAATAGCTAAAATACGCTCTATAAGCCCTGATACAGTCAGGACACATTTCAGAAATATCAATTTAAAAACCGGAATGCATTCCATCAAACAATCCTGTTTCTATGCAGGTCACTTCTATATGTACTAGTAAAGTGAAATATCATCAAAGAGAACTCAGGTAGAAGACTAATAGTTAGCTGTTAAGCAGGTTTTTACACGCTATAATTAACTTAATTATATTGTTGTTATTCAAAATATATCTAACATTAAAAGGAGTAGGGGGCCGGCTATTTTTTTTTCAGTATGCAATTGTAATAAAATACCCTTTATTCAGGCATCGATTCGTTCATCCGTTTACAAACTTTCCTGTATACAAGTTCACTATTTTACATAAATCAAAATTGCACTACAATTCAGATAGAATTTAATCAATTTCAATTTTCAACTGAAAATAATTTTTTAATTGCAGCTTATCAATTATTCTTTGTAGAAAAATATTCCAGGCAATTCCTCAGCATAAACCATTCTGTAAGCCTTTGAATCGCGAGAATTGAATAGATAAGTACTACCTTCACAAACGTCCGGATTTTGTGTATACAAATTCCTATAATTTATATTATGTATAATAGTTATTCCGGATTTCAGGTCTGCAACTGTTTGAACACTCCCCGCCACACTCATTACTAAAAATTGAAATGAAGCATTGTTTTAAATCTATTTTGTAGTTTTGCGTTTGTTATACATTTACGATTTAAAAATTTACAATTTACAATTTGATTAAAACATTTACCATTTTATCATTTACCATTTACTAACCTGAGTTAGGGATAAGGATTTATGTTATGATACAACCTATAAGCAATTTAAATTTGCCGTAGGCAATCAATATCAATAGAAAGACAAACAGATCATGAAATTTATTGTCCGTAGGACATTAACAAATTTCTTGTTGTATATCTCCTACGGAGAAAATATCTGAATTAATGAATTATTCTATTGATATAAAACTCCTTACGGAGTATATTCCTTGAAAACTTCATACTTCTTATACCGAACTCAAATTACTATTTAAAGATTTACATATAACAATTAATTGAATATGAAAAAGTTCCTAATTATCATCTTGTTATCTGCTTTTGGTTTAGCCGGATTTGCACAGGCTCTATCCCCTGAGCTGGCTGTCGGATTATCGCGCCTGCCTTTAAAATGCATTGTACAGCAATGGCCAAACAAAACATCACACTTATCGGATACGCTTACTGATCATGTACTTACGCCTTCTCAACTCCATCCTGTATTCTTCGGTTGCCTGGACTGGCACAGCAGTGTGCATGGTCACTGGCTATTGGTAAGAATTTTAAAGACATTTCCGGAAATTCAGACCCGCGACAGCATCATTGATTGTCTGAATAACTCCTTTCAAACGGATAAATTGACCGCTGAAGCCGCATATTTTTCAAAATATACCGGGGCGAATACTTATGAACGTACCTATGGTTGGGCCTGGCTGTTGAAACTGGATGAAGAACTTGCCGGTTGGGATAATGACAATGCCCGCGCGTGGCACAAAGCCCTGCAACCGCTTACACAAACCATTGTAAAGCTGTGGAAGGGCTATTTACCCAAACAAAGTTACGCCAACCGAACCGGAGTGCACCCGAATACGGCTTTCGGACTGGCATTTGCCCTCGATTGGGCACGATCGGTCAACGATACGGCCTTTGAACGTATGATAATTGCCAAAGCCAATGAGTTTTACCTCGATAACCGCAAAGTTCCCGCGTATTTTGAACCGGATGCCACCGATTTTTTTAGCCCAACCCTCGAAGCTGCCGATTTAATGAGACGGGTGCTTGACAAAAAGGATTTCCGGAACTGGTTTCATCATTATTTTGAAAAACGAAGTATCGAGCGTCTGACTATGGTTCCAACAGTTAGTGACAGAAGCGATTACCAGATTGTTCATTTGGATGGTCTGTCCTTTAGCCGTGCCTGGTGCATGAAAGGTATTGCCGAAAGTTTAGCCGCTAATGACCCGACCGGAAAATTATTCAAAGAAACTGCCGAACGCTTTATTAAAAACAGCCTCCCCAATATTACGAATGATAATTACGGAGGCAGTCATTGGCTGGGTACTTTTGCCTTATACGCCCTTCAATAATTTTTTTCAGCCCCCTACTCTATTAATTAACAATGAGAATGTGTTTTAAATTTTTCTTTTATCTAAATTATTAGTTACAAGGAGTATATCCTTCAAACGAAGAATAAAAATATTAGATTTTAGGGCAGTAAGCCCATTAGATAATAGCCCGGAGCAACGCTCCGGGTTATTATCTAATGAAATAGATGAGCCCTGAAAGGGCGATATAATATATTTCGCCCTTTCAGGGCTTTATTGATTCGGAATATCATCTACCCGGAGCGTTACTCCGGGCTATGATATATAAGGCTTTCAGCCTTAAACAAAAAACCACCAAACAATTCAGTCTGGTGGTTTTTTATAGATAAAATCGCGGATGTAATTCCTTACATTCCTTTGGTTGGTTGTGGTTTAATATCAATCACCAGATTCAATTCATCCAACTGTGCCTGGTCCAGTACAGCCGGTGCATCCATCATCACATCGCGTCCGGAATTATTTTTTGGAAAAGCAATGCAATCGCGGATACTGTCGAGACCTGCAAACAGCGAAACAAATCGATCCAACCCAAAAGCCAGTCCTCCATGAGGCGGTGCACCATACTGGAAGGCCGACATCAAAAATCCAAATTGTGATTCGGCTTTTTCGGGCGTAAATCCAAGGTGTTTGAACATCTCATTTTGCAATGCCGAGTCATGAATACGGATAGATCCGCCCCCGAGTTCCACACCGTTCACCACCATGTCATAAGCATTGGAACGAACAGCTCCCTTGTTGGTTTTCAACAAAGGTACGTCTTCCAACATGGGTGATGTAAATGGGTGATGTGTAGCATAATAACGATCTGTTTCTTCATCGTATTCAAACAAAGGGAAATCAATAACCCATAAAGGTGCAAAAACATCCTTATTTCGAAGACCTAACCTCGCTCCCATTTCCAAACGCAGTTCGCACAGGGCTTTCTGTGTCTTACGCATGTCGCCGGACATCAATAAAAGTAAATCGCCGGGTTGTGCATGCATAGCGGAAGCAATATTTTTAAAGTCTTCCTGACTATAAAATTTGTCCACTGAGGACTTGAAAGTTCCATCTGCTTCGCAACGAATATAGACTAACCCTTTTCCTCCGATTTGCGGTTTTTTTACAAAATCGGTCAACTCGTCCAATTGTTTCCGGGTGTAGCTTGTACATCCTGTTGCACATATCCCTGCTACATAATTAGCAGAGTCGAATACGACAAAATCATGTCCCGAAACATGATCTTTTAACTCCACAAACTTCATTTCGAAGCGAATATCCGGTTTATCTGAACCATAGTATTTCATTCCATCCTCCCAGGTCATCCTGGGGAAAGCTTCGGTAAAATCGATATT
>JAQTOL010000256.1 GCA_028748945.1 Paludibacter sp. | reverse complement strand
GTAGTTTATAGTTTATAGTTGGTAGTTTATAGTTTATAGTTGGTAGTTTATAGTAAGTAAAATACTCAACCTTAAAATTATAATATCGCCGAAGGCTAATATCGCGAGCGAAGCGAACTACTATCGCGAACGAAGTGAGCAAATATCATGAAATTAATATCGCCGAAGGCAAATATCGCGAGCGAAGCGAGCAAATATCATGAAATAATATCGTGAGCGAAGCGAACTACTATCGTGAGCGAAGCGAACTAATATCATGAAATTAATAACGTGAGCGAAGCGAACTACTATCGCGAACGAAGCGAGCAAATAACATGAAAATAATAACGTGAGCGAAGCAAACTACTATCGCGAGCGAAGCGAGCAAATATCATGAAATTAATATCGCCGAAGGCAACTATCGCGAGCGAAGCGAGCAAATATCATGAAATAATATCGCCGAAGGCAAAATCGCGAGCGCAGCGAGCAAATACCGCCGAAGGCAAATTAAAGAAAATAATTTCAAACAATTTATATAATGGAAAATATTAAACTTTCAATCGACAAAGCATTCGGTTTTGTATCGGAACAAAACGTTGCTGCTTACAAATCACAGGTAAACGAAGCGAATAAGGCTTTACACAATGGAACTGGCAAAGGAAGTGATTTCCTGGGTTGGTTACATTTGCCTTCATCTATTAATGAAGCTCATTTATCCGACATTGAAAATACAGCTAAAATTCTTCGTGACAATTGCGATGTAGTTGTTGTGATTGGCATTGGCGGAAGCTATTTAGGGGCAAAAGCGGTCATCGATGCCTTATCGAACAGTTTTGACTGGTTGCAAACCGAACGTAATTCGCCTGTGGTTGTTTACGCAGGACAGAATATCGGCGAAGATTATTTGTATGAATTGCAGGAAATGCTGAAGAATAAGAAGTTCGGAATTATATGCATCTCCAAATCGGGAACTACCACGGAACCTGCATTGGCATTCCGTTTATTGAAAACCCAACTGGAAGCACAGCAAGGCAGGGCGGCTGCCAAAAAACTGATTGTGGCTATTACCGACAAATCGCGTGGAGCCTTACGTACCCTTGCCACACAGGAAGGATATAAAACATTTATAATTGAAGATAATATCGGTGGACGTTACTCGGTGCTTACACCGGTGGGTTTACTCCCCATAGCTGTTGCCGGACTTGATATTCGTCAGCTGGTTGCCGGTGCCATTAAAATGGAAACTGTTTGCGGACCGGAAACAGCCTTTGAAGAAAATCCGGCTGCTCAATACGCTGCGGTTCGGAATGAATTGTACAAAAATGGAAAAGGCATCGAAATTCTGGTAAATTTTCATCCTAAACTGCATTTTATCGGTGAATGGTGGAAACAACTTTACGGTGAAAGTGAAGGAAAAGAAAACAAAGGTATTTTCCCGGCAGCGGTTGATTTTACAACCGATTTACATTCTATGGGTCAATGGATTCAGGAAGGTGAACGCAGTATTTTCGAAACGGTTATTTCCGTTAAGGCAAGCAATTATACCAAAATTTTCCCACACGATGAAAGTAATTTAGACGGTCTGAACTTCCTGGCGGGAAAACGCGTGGATGAAGTAAATAAAATGGCCGAACTGGGAACCATGATTGCTCATATCGACGGTGGCGTTCCAAATTTGAAAGTGGAATTACCTAGTCTGAACGAATATTATCTGGGTCAGTTACTTTATTTCTTCGAAAAAGCCTGTGGTATCAGCGGATATGTATTGGGTGTAAATCCGTTCGATCAACCGGGCGTGGAAGCATACAAGAAAAACATGTTTGCTTTGCTTGAAAAACCCGGATTTGAAGCCGAAACAAAAGCTATTAAAGCCAGAATCTGATTTATTTACAATTTAAGAATTTGCAATTTACAATTGATAGTTGATAATTTGCAGGTAACGACTTTATTTTATTAATCTTATTTATGATCATTTGAAAAAGGGCAAATCATTCGGTTGATTTGCTCTTTTTGCATCAATATTGATCGTAAGAAAACAAAGGCGGAAATATTATTCTATCGTTGGTATTTTGTTATTCAAAATAGTATTCGTACTTTTGTGGCGTAATAAATGTGGAGAGATTTGGACTGCTTGCAACCACAGAAAAAAATGCTAAATCGCAACCCGCATTTTCTGCACTTCATAAAGTCCATCAAACATTCTTCCCGTTTTTATGTTTACTCCTCAGAGTAATCGTAATCATTTAATTGTAAATTAATTTTGCAGTACATCTTATTCATTACTCTATGAGCAATTGTAATCCCGATAGTTTTCGGGAGTAAACTGTAAAATTGTAAATCAAAAATAATATGGGATATTTATTTTCTTCAGAATCGGTGTCGGAAGGTCATCCCGACAAAGTAGCCGATCAGATTTCGGATGCCTTGCTGGATAATTTTCTGGCACAGGATGTCAATTCAAAAGTAGCTTGTGAAACATTGGTAACAACCGGACAGGTTGTATTGGCAGGCGAAGTAAAAACATCGGCTTATGTTGATGTGCAGTCCGTGGCCCGTGCTGTAATTAATGATATTGGTTATACCAAAGGAGAGTATATGTTTAGCGGAGACTCGTGTGGTGTGTTTTCATCCATTCACGAACAATCGGCTGACATTAATCAGGGTGTGGAACGTGCCGAACCGATGGAACAGGGAGCCGGCGACCAGGGAATGATGTTTGGATACGCCTGTAACGAAACGAAAAACCTGATGCCGGTGGCATTGGATTTATCTCATGCACTGGTTGAAGAACTGGCTGCCATCCGCAAGGAAGGAAAAGAGATGACTTACCTGCGTCCGGATTCAAAATCGCAGGTGACCATTGAATATGATGATAACAACCAACCGGTAAAGGTTCATACGATCGTGGTTTCTACCCAGCACGATGATATGGTTCATCCGGCGCACAATGCCAAACCAACGGCAAAAGATGATGCCGAAATGCTGGCAATCATCAAAGAAGATGTTCGGACAATTTTGATTCCGCGTGTAAAAGCATTGGATCCTCAGTTTGCACAACTTATTTCCGACGATTACGTGTTACATGTGAACCCAACCGGAAAATTCGTTATCGGTGGACCTCACGGAGATACCGGATTGACAGGTCGCAAAATCATTGTGGATACCTATGGTGGAAAAGGTGCTCATGGCGGTGGTGCTTTCTCGGGAAAAGATCCTTCGAAAGTGGACCGTTCGGCAGCGTATGCAGCCCGACACATTGCTAAAAATATCGTGGCAGCCGGACTTGCCAACGAAGTGCTGGTACAGGTGGCTTATGCCATTGGTGTTGCCAAACCGATGAATTTGTATGTAAATACTTACGGCACTGCCAACGTTCAACTGAATGATGCGGAAATTGCAACAAAGATTGAAAAACTGTTCGATATGCGTCCGAAAGCCATTGAGGATCGTTTGAAACTGCGTAATCCTATTTATCGCGAATCGGCTTCTTACGGACATATGGGACGCGAACCAAAGATGGTAACCAAAGTTTTTTCCGATGGTAACGGTAAGAAAATTACTCTTAATGTAGAACTCTTTACCTGGGAAAAAACAGATAAAGTTGCTGATATCAAAGCAGAGTTTGGAATTTGAGTTAGAACAAAGAACCAAGAACCAAGAACCAAGAGCCAAGAATCAAGAATCAAGAGCCAAGAATCAAGATTCAAGAGGTAGAAGGTAAGAACTTGAAATTAAAAGAAGTCCGGTTTACAGAGTAAACCGGGCTTTTTTTTGTGAATGTTGATCTGCTTTTCAACAATGCGGATGTGTTGACTGTTTCATTACGACATACAACCAACATGAATCAACCGCCTCTTATCTTATTTGATGGAATTTGTAAGCTGTGTACCGGATGGGTTCTCTTTTTGATCCGAAGGGATAAAAAGATGAAATTCCGCTTTGCCTCCCTGCAATCGGAAACCGGTCGCAACAGACTTATAGTTGCCGGACTGCCTGTTGATGCAATGGATACAGTCATATACATCAGGGATAAACAGTATTTTTATGAATCTACGGCTGTATTGGAAATCCTGAATGACCTGGGAGGAATCTGGAAGACAACGAATATCTTTCGGTTGATCCCTAAAGCAATACGTGATTCCATCTATCGGTTTATTGCCCGAAACAGGTTTAAAATATTCGGCCGGAGTTCCACCTGTTTAATCCCAACCCGGGAAATCAAAGACCGGTTTATATCCTGAAGATTCATCCCAGTCTTTCTCATATCCCTGTTTTCAATTTTAGCAGAAAACACCTTTCCGAATAGCCTTTTCATACATTTTGAAATACAAAATTAATAAATAAGTGTTTATGTATTTTGTGTCGTACGAAGGACAAATTACAGATATAATTACATTCATACACACAGCATAGGTTAAATAACGTAAAATACAAGATGAATAATTCGTGTATTTGAATATATTTGCTAAATTTGTAGCTGCTAATATTAAAAATAATGTTTGATTATTTGCGAAGATGATTTTATAGAAATTGGAGTATTATTAACACAATCTAAATAAAAATCTTATGAGTGAAGAAAAAGTTTTTTTTGAAAATGCTGAAGTAAAAGTTACTTCGGCCCGTTTTGTAACTTTTGGCAAAACGCAAGCATTATCCGGCATAACTGCCGTTAGTAGTCATTATATTTCTCCTAAAAGAACAGGTCCGATTGTTTTGGGTGTTGTCGGTTTAATTTGTTTTTCTTTTAGTTGGGTAGTAGCTGTTCTTTTAATCGTATTAGCAGTAGTATGGTGGGTATTACAAAAAACCGATTATTTCGTAAGACTGGAAAGCGCATCGGGTATAACGGATGCTTTTACTTCGAAGGATCAGGAACTAATCAATAAAATCGTTGAAGCACTTAACGACGCTATTATTCACAGAGGTTGATTTTTGCTATAATATTGAATGAAGGGAATTCAGCAATGAATTCCCTTCATTTTTGTTAACAGCTCATCCCCCGCAGCTCTCATTTCTTAGGGTTTAAGGCTTTTCTTATTGTATAAAATGCTATACGTTTTATCAAAAGAAAGGATGACTTCAGAAGAAAGCCGGATAAACCTAGATAATGTTGGTTCTTTGTATTAATATTATTTCTCGCCAGCGCTGAATATTTCCATCTTTTGAAGTAACTTTGCAACCAAATTCGGTTTAATTATTATGGAGAAAAAGTTTTTAGCACCATTTGTTGCCCTTTGGGAATTTATCAGGCAGTGGACAGGGAGGGGGATTTCCCATCTTCCACAGGCGTGGACATTATTCTGTATTGGTGGAATAAGTTCATCAGTTGGCGAAAGGCAAGGTATATTCGTTTTAAAGGGCTTGTATGGTAC